>CAZKXM010000025.1:2504-20982 GCA_964556785.1 uncultured Bacteroides sp.
AAATCGTCGTTCAACCGTCCGAATCTCTACTATGAGGTGCGTCCCAAAACGGCATCGTCAGAGCGTGATATCATCAAGTTTATAAAGGATAACCGAGGTAAATCCGGCATTATCTACTGCCTGAGCAGGAAAAAGGTTGAGGAACTCGCCCAGATGCTTCAGGTGAACGACATCAAGGCTCTGCCGTATCACGCTGGAATGGACAGCGCCACCCGCAATGCCAACCAGGATGCTTTCCTGCTTGAGCAGATCGACGTTATCGTAGCTACGATTGCGTTCGGAATGGGTATCGACAAACCCGATGTGAGATTCGTGATCCATTACGACATGCCCAAGTCGCTCGAAGGCTATTATCAGGAAACCGGCAGGGCAGGGCGCGATGGAGGAGAAGGCCAGTGTGTCACATTTTACTCGGCTAAAGACCTGCAGAAAATGGAGAAATTCATGCAGGTCAAGCCGATCTCAGAACAAGAGATAGGCAAGCAGCTCCTGATCGAGACTGCAAGTTATGCCGAGTCGAGTATCTGCCGCCGCAAATCGCTTCTACACTATTTCGGCGAGCAATATGATGTGGAGAATTGTGGGAACTGTGACAATTGTCTAAATCCGAAGAAGAAAGTGGACGCAAAAGATAATCTCTGTGCCGTCATAGAAACTGTGCTCGCCCTGAAGGAGAAGTTCAAGGCTGATCATGTATGTGCGGTGATGCTCGGTAAAGCCACTGCCGATGTAAAGGGTTACAAGCACGATGAACTCGAAGTGTTCGGCTGTCAGCAGGGTAGCGACGAGCGCCTGCTGAACACCGTTATCCGCCAGGCCATCATTGCCGGCTATCTCGATCGCGATATAGAAAACTACGGTTTGCTGAAGGTCACTCCCGCCGGTAAGAAGTTTCTGAGCAAGCCGACGGCGTTCAAGATCGTCGAAGATGCTGAATATAACGACGAGGAGGATGTTGAGGTTGTGAAAAGCGGAGCATCATGTGCCGCCGACACCGAACTCTATTCCATTCTCAAGGACCTGCGAAAGAAGTTAGCCAAGACTCTGTCACTTCCGCCTTACGTGATATTTCAGGATCCGTCGCTCGAAGCGATGGCCACAACATATCCCGTTTCGATCGAAGAGCTGCAGAACATTCCCGGAGTTGGAGCCGGAAAAGCGCGGCGCTACGGCGAGGAATTCGTCAAGGTGATCAAGCGCCATGTCGAGGAGAACGAGATTGAACGTCCCGAGGACATGAGAGTGCGCTCCGTCCCCAACAAGTCAAAACAGAAGATTGCCATTATACAGGCCATTGACCGGAAGATTCCGCTCGACGAACTCGCCGACTCCAAGGGTCTCGAGTTCTCCGAGCTGCTCGACGAGATTGAGGCTATTGTCTATTCAGGCACGCGCATCAACATTTCCTACTTTATCGACGAAGTGATCGACGACGACCATCAGGACGACATCTTTGAATACTTCAAGGAGAGTGAGAGCGACGATCTGAATGCGGCTATCGAAGAACTCGGGAATGATTACACTGAAGACGAGATACGCCTCGTCAGAATAAAATTCCTTTCTGAATTAGGTAACTGATCACTCACTGCATTTTTTTACCGCCTATGGCTGCAACCGACAACGAAATAATTAGCTACCGCGGAGTCGAGATTCTGCGTAAGGAGCATGTGGTTCTGAAAAATGTCGATTTCTCAGCACGCAGCGGAGAGATGATCTATCTAATGGGCAAGGTGGGCAGCGGTAAAAGCTCGCTGCTCAAGACAATGTATGCCGAAGTGCCCGTTGCCGCCGGCGATGCCCGTGTGTTTGAATATGAACTCAACACATTGCGCCGCAAACAGATCCCTTATCTGAGGCGCAGAATCGGAATCGTTTTTCAGGACTTCCAGCTTCTCACCGACCGAACCGTAAAAGAAAACCTCGACTTTGTGCTCCGTGCAACCGGCTGGAAAGACACAGCTTCCATCGATAGCCGCATAGAGGAAGTGCTTGCCGAGGTGGGCATGGAGAACAAGACATGGAAGTTTCCCCATCAGCTCTCGGGAGGCGAACAGCAGCGCATTGTGATAGCGCGTGCACTCCTTAATAAACCGGGCCTGATTCTTGCCGACGAACCTACCGGAAATCTCGATCCTGAAACAGGGGAGCAGATCGTTGCCCGCCTTCATGAGATTGCTTCTCGCGGAACAACAGTGATCATGGCCACCCACAACAATCATCTTGTCGAGAAATACCCTGCACGCACTCTGTTCTGCGACAACAAGCGGATCACCGAGTAGGCAATTTTCAGAGAAAAATCGTAACTTTGCACCCTCAAATTTCATCAAGTCATGATAAATCGAGAATTGATAAGACAGAAGGTGGTCCAGCTGCTCTATTCCTACCTGTTGACTCAGAGCGAATTCAGGATCAGAACCACACCTGAGGGTGATTCACGCGATCAGCGCTACGCCCACAAGCTTTATCTCGACACGTTGCTTCTCATCCTCGAGCTATCGGGCAGGGATGTCAACAACCGCAAGCGTCTGCCGATTGCAGCGCCGGCAACTCTCTCGGAGAGCCCGATGGTTAACTCTCTGCACGCCAATTCCGAACTCACGGCTGTGATGCGCAATCCCGACAACGGAATCAACGCATTTGATTCCGCGCTGGAGGAACTGCAGAAAATCGTTACCTCATCGTCGGCCTACCGCAGTTATATCCGCACAAAAAATCGTGATATCCCCGAAGACGTTAAATTCTGGGTGACTATCATCAGAACAGTCTTCGCCAAGACCGAGCTTTTCGAGAAATGCGCCCGCAAAGATCCTGATTTCACACTTGCTGGAATGCACAAAGCCCTCGACATGGCTGTTGAAACCCTTGAAAGCTACGGCGACTCGCGCAAGCTTTTCAATGAGTCGGCAGGTGCACTTAAAAGCGCTCTCGACAAGGCTTACGAGCTCTATCACGCCATGCTGCTGCTTCCGCTTGAAATCACCCATCTGCAGGATCAGCGTCTCGATGAAGCAAAGCACAAATATCTGCCCACGCCTGAGGAACTGAACCCTTCGATGAAGTTTGTCGACAATAAGTTCGTTCAGGCTCTTGCCGACAGCGAGGAGATGCACGAATATCTGAAGGAACATCCGTTCAGCTGGGACAACGATCCGATTCTCCTGAAGTCATTGCTTGACAAGATTCTTGCCAGTGACGACTATAAGGCCTACATGGAGAAGCCGGGTGAGACAACGATGGAGGAGGATGCCGAACTTTGGCGCAAACTGCTCCGCACCGTTGTGTTCCCTTCCGATGATCTTGCCGAGGCTCTGGAAAACAAATCGGTTTATTGGAACGACGACCTGCACATCATGGGCACGTTTGTTCTAAAGACAATCCGCAAGTTTGCCACGGCTGAGCCCGGACAGAACGTAAGCCTCCTGCCTCAGTATAAGGACGACGAAGATGAAGCGTTCGGCCCGAGTCTGTTCGTGTCGGCAGTGAAAAACCGCGAGAAGTACCGCCGTTTGATCGACAGCTGTGTCAATTCAGAAAGCTGGGGCACCGACCGCCTCGCCTTCATGGACGTTGTGGTTATGATTACGGCTATAACCGAAATGATGGATTATCCGCAGATTCCCGTTCCTGTCACGATCAACGAGTATGTCAACATTGCACGCGACTACGGTACGCCCTCAAGCGGATCGTTTGTCAACGCTGTGATGCGTCACGTAATCCAAAAACTTAGAGACGAGGGCCTCTTAATCAAATAAAATTATTATATTTGCCCTTAATCGAATTTATTTTAAGTAACTACCGAAATACAATGCTTTCAAACCTCATTACCCTTCAGTCAGCCGGAGCTGAAGCCGGCGGAGCCGGTGTTGTCAACATCATCATGATCGTTGCACTTGTGGCAATTTTTTATCTGTTCATGATTCGTCCGCAGCAAAAGCGTCAGAAAGAGATCCGCAAGTTCCGCGAGGCTCTCGGTGTCGGCAGCAAAGTTATGACTGCCGGTGGTATTCACGGTAAGATCAAGGCAGTGAAGGATAATGTGTTCGTTGTCGAGATCGCTAATGGCGTGGCCATCACAATCGACAAGAATTCCGTATATCCCCTCGGAACCGAACAGGCCGAGAAGCCTGAACCCGGCGCCAAAGCCTGATGAAGTAAACCACACAAGGCAGGCGCGGACTCTGAGCTGATCATGTCCGCGCCTGCCGACATATTTGCCGTAAAAATGAGCAATCTGAAGGAGAAATTTAACGCGTTACGCGTCAGCGCCCGCGAAGCTGCGCGATCGGCTAACGGCCACAATGTCTGGCTCTATCTCCTTTTTGTGCTCATAGCATTCATTTTCTGGGCGCTGATGTCGCTCGACAATGAGGTTCAGCAAGATTTCGACTTACCGGTGGAACTTGAGGATGTTCCCGACAGCCTGACCGTGATTCAGGATTTTCCGTCGACAGTGAGTGTGGGCGTCAAAGCCAAAGGCTCGCAGCTGCTCCGATTCATTTTGAGCACTAAAGTGCCCCCGATGAAAGTGAAGTTTGATGCCACGGCAATGAAAAACAACAGGCTCACCATAGGGCGAACAAAACTTGATGCACGCTTGCGCGACTATTTCGGCTCAGGAGTGATGATCACATCGTGTCGCCCTGATTCGCTGACTGCTCTGCTCACTGCTCTGCCGGGAAAACGCCTGCCGTTAATTGTACAGGCCGATGTTTCTGCCGATATCCAGTACACTATCAGCGGAAAGGTCAAGGCATCGACTGATTCAGTGATGGTTTATTCCACCGAAAACATTCCGGCGTCGCTCACTGCTGTGAAGACCGATCTCCTTGTCAGATCAGGGCTGAAAGACACTACCCGCTTCGAGGTCACCGTGCAGCCGGTTCCGGGAATGAAGATTGTGCCCGATGTGGTGACGGTTACCGTGCCGGTTGAACCGCTGATTGCCAATAAGAGGTTTATAAAGGTTGAGATGCTCAACGTGCCTGAGAACACCAATGTGATCCTCTTCCCGTCAAAGATCGAAATATCCTACCTGGTACCGATGAGCGCATATAACGAGGAGGAGCCTATGCAGGCCTATGCCGACTTCAATGCGATCGGTCCTGGTGTCTCAAAGCTCGGTCTGTTCCTGTCGACTCCGGGCGGATCAATGAGAAATGTGTCGATGTCAACCGACAGCGTTGAGTTTGTTCTTGAACGGCTATGAGCTATCTTGTCGCTATAACCGGTGGGATAGGGAGCGGAAAGAGTGTAGTGAGCTCCATTCTCCGCGAAATGGGCTTTTATGTGTATGACTGCGATGCCGAGGCCCGCAGAATTGTAGACTCCGATCAGGCTATACTCAACCGCATTTTTTCAGAGATTGCGCCTGAAGCCAAGCTCGATGATGGTTCGCTTGACAGGCGAGTGCTCTCTGAGATCGTTTTTAACGACAGCTCCAAACTAAGCCTGCTAAACGAGATTGTGCATCATGAGGTTCGACGCGACATCATGACGAAGGCCCAGACCCGCAGCCTGATGTTTTTTGAATCAGCCATTCTCTACAGCAGCCGGTTCGTGGAGATGGCCGATAAAGTGTGGGAGGTAACCGCACCTCTCGAAGTGAGGATAAGCAGGGTAATGAGGCGCAATGGCTTGTCGCGTCCAGCTGTTGAGAAGCGCATTGCAAGTCAGAGCCTCGAGATAGCTCCAGAAGGGATAGAGCCGTGTATCATTATCAACGACAACATTTTGCCGCTCCTTCCACAAATTGAGGCGAGTGTTGCTGAACTAATTTAACTGCCCGTTGTTTAATAGTTGAATCATTGTTTCTAAACTATTAAATTATGGCAGACACAACACCTACCGCTAAAAGCATTATCGGTACTCAGACCGAAAAGAATCTGGTTATTGCATATCTGAGCGAGTCAGCAGCTTACACCCGTTATACCTTCTATGCTCAGCAGGCAACGAAAGAGGGTTATTTCCCCGTTGCAAACGTGTTTAACGAAACAGCTGCAAACGAGCTTCATCACGGCAAGATCTACTTCAAGTATCTCGAAGGACAGAGAGTGGTTGAAGTTCCTATGTCGACCAACGCAGGTGAGATCCGCGACACTGCTTCAAACCTGAAGATCGCTATTGCTGAAGAAAAGAGCGAGGGTGTCGACTTCTATCTCCAGTCGGCTAAGACCGCACGTGAAGAAGGCTTCAACGATATCGCCGAGCACTTCGAGGCAATCGCATCGATCGAGAGAAGCCACGCAGAGCGTTTCGAACGTTATCTGAAACACATTGAGAACGGAACCCTCTGGAAGCGTGAACACCCTGTAACATGGCGCTGTCTTGTGTGCGGTTATCTCTTCGAAGGCACCGAGCCCCCCAAACCTTGTCCCGCATGCAACCATCCCTATCAGCACTACATTGCGCTGGAAGACCTCACACTGAAATAATCCGATTTGATATAAAACACAGCAAAGGCTGCTTCGAAACCCGAGGCAGCCTTTGCTCTTCTGTTTTTGAAACCTAATTGTCAGAAATGCGATGATCCGTCAAAGCAGTGGGTGCAGATCTTGCACTTTGGCAGGCCGATTGACTTCACCAGAGTGTCGATCGGATTAAACTTGAGCGATGTGAGGCCGAAACGCTTACGGATGCGTTCAACCAGCTCATTATACTCAGGAGAGCCGGTGGTGGCATATTTGTCGAGATTCTTGCAGGGATCGCCTTCGATTTCCTCGATTATGCGGCGTGTAAGCAGCTCCATATCGCTCTTTGAAGATGTGAAACCGATAAACGGACAGCCGTAAATCAGCGGAGGACAGGCGATTCTCATGTGAACCTCGGTTGCTCCGCAGTCATAGAGATCCTGCACGTTGTCGTTGAGCTGTGTGCCACGCACGATGGAGTCGTCGCAGAACAGTGCACGCTTTCCACGAAGCATCTCATGGTTAGGCACAAGTTTCATCTTTGCTACAAGATTGCGACGTTCCTGATTCGACGGTGTGAACGACCGGGGCCAGGTTGGAGTGTATTTTGAAATGCAGCGGTGATAGGGCACTCCCTTGCCGGCGGCATAACCAAGAGCCATTCCCACACCTGAGTCGGGGATACCGGCGGCACAGTCAACCTCGCTGTCGTCAGTCTTGCCCATCTCGAAGCCGCTGTAGAAGCGCGATTCGTCAACATTGCGTCCCTCATAGGTTGAAGTGGGGAAGCCGTAATAAACCCACAGGAACGAGCAAATCTGCATCTCTTCACCGGCAGGAGTGATTTCGGTGACGCTATCGGCAGTGATCTCAACTACTTCCGCCGGACCAAGATCACGCACATGAGTGTAACCGAGGTTGGGGAATGACGTCGACTCTGACGATGCCGCCCACGAACCTTCCTTATGGCCGAGCACGATCGGGGTGCGTCCATACTTGTCGCGCACCGCGATGATTGTGCCTTTGTCGGTCAGGATAAGGAGTGAACATGAACCCTTGATACGGCTCTGCATATAAGCAATTCCCTCCTTGAAGGTCTTGCCCTTATTGATCAGCAGGGCAACGAGCTCGGTCTGGTTTGTGTTTCCGGAACTAAGCTCGGCAAAATGCGAACCTTCCTCAAGCAACTCCTTCTCCAGCTCATCGAGATTAACGATGTGGGCCACGGTGACGATAGCAAACTTGCCGAGGTGAGAGTTGATGATGATAGGCTGGGGATCGGTGTCACTGATAACACCTATACCGCTCATGCCCTTGAACTTATCGAGCTCGTTCTCAAACTTGGTGCGGAAATATGTGTTTTCAATGCTGTGGATCGAACGGTTGAAGCGAAATTCATCACTGTCAAACGTCACCATTCCCGCGCGACGTGTTCCGAGGTGCGAGTTATAGTCAACACCGTAATAAAGTTCATTGCAGCATGGTGTCTTTGACACCGCTCCGAAAAATCCTCCCATTGGAAAATATTGATATGTTAGAAATTAGTAACTGTAACGGGGTATGAAAAAGAGGTTGCGCCGGAGGGTAGGTCCGGCGCAACTGTTCAGATAAGTTCTTCTTCTAATTTGGTGGCGGGGTCGGGTGCCGATCCCTTTTCGGCGTAGGTTTCGCGAATGAACCACACCGAACAGCCGCCGAGCAGGAGCAGTATGCCCGCAAGCACAATCATGTAGAGCTGATGCTCTCCACCGAGCGCTCGGAAAACCACTCCGCCAAGGGCGGCAGCAACGATCTGCGGCAGAGTGATGGTGCCGTTGAACAGACCGAGATATGCACCCATGTGCTTGCCGTTGATCGAGTTGGTGAGGATGGTGAATGGCATTGCAAGCATCGCAGCCCACGCAGTGCCTACCATAAAGAACGACACGAACAAGACAAACTTATTGGTGAAGAACATCGTGGAGATAAACCCGATGCCACCGATAAGCAGACTCAAACTATAGGCAAGCCTGCGGTTTTTGAACAAGGGTAAAACAACAGCCCACACAACAGAGCCGATGGCCTGAACCGCAAAGAGAATACCGGTCCAGTTACCGGCTTCCTGATAAGAGTCGACATTGGTGGATGAATTCGGAAGCCAGCCGAACGCCTGCTCGGCAACGCCGCCGGTGGTGTAGGTCCACATGTACATGAACGCAGCCCAGCAGAAAAACTGAACGAGGCCCACTGTCCAGAACACCTTGGGAGCCTTGACAAGCAAGGTTATGAAATTTTCCTTCGGTTCGTTTTTCGTCTCGGTGATACCATGATATTCGGCATATTCCTTCGGAGGCATCTCCTTTACTTTCCAGAATGTGTAGAGTACACACAGAATCAGGATTCCGGCACCGAGATAGAATGACCAGGCCACTGATTCAGGCACCTGATTGCCCTCGGCAATGTTGCGGAATCCGAGCCATGCCAAAACATATGGGAACACAAAGCCCACCACAGATCCGGCATTGCACAGAAAACTCTGAATGGAGTAGGCCAGACCCTTCTGTTTCTCATTGACCATATCGCCAACAAGCATCTTGAACGGCTGCATCGACACATTGATCGACAGGTCGAGAAACATCAGCGAAATGGCGCCGAAAATCAGCGCTCCCGAAACTGCGAAATGAAAGCTGCCGGCATTAGGAAGCAGACACATAACGATCACGGCGAGGAGCGATCCGACAATGAGGTAGGGGAGACGACGTCCGAAACGGTTCCAGGTGCGGTCGCTCAGCGTGCCGACAATAGGCTGAATCAGCAGTCCCGCAATAGGGGGGAGGAGCCAGAAATAGCTCAGGTTGTGAGGATCAGCGCCGAGAGTGGCGAAGATTCTCGAGATGTTAGCGCTCTGCAGCGCATAAGCAATCTGAACTCCGAAAAATCCGAAGCTCAGGTTCCATAGCGCCATGAACGACTGATCAGGTTTGTTTTTCATATTGAATGAAGTATGATATAATATTTTTCAGTTTTTCACAAGCGAGTAAAGCCACGCAATCTCGTCGGCCCAGCGTGATTCATCAGGCGTTTCGAGAATAATGGGAATGCCGTCGAGCCGCGGGTCGTTCATAAACATCTCGAAAAATGATTCACCGATGGTGCCTTCGCGAAGCGGAGCGTGGCGGTCGATTTTCGAACCAAGTTCTCTCTTTGAATCGTTGAGATGGATGCCTTTGAGGTATTGCAGACCCACAATCCTGTCAAATTCGCGCCATGTGTGTTCATAACCTTCCGGGGTCGAGAGATCGTATCCGGCGGCAAAGGTGTGGCACGTGTCAATGCAAACGCCAACACGGTCTTTTTGCTCAATCTGCTCGATAATCCTTGCAAGATTCTCGAACTTGAATCCGAGATTCGATCCCTGTCCTGCCGTGTTTTCAATAACGGCCACAACATTCTCCGTTTCGGGAATGATAAGGTTTAATGACGTGGCGATCAGATCAAGGCATTCCTCCTCTGAAATCTTGTTAAGGTGGCTGCCGGGATGGAAGTTGAGCCGCGTAAGCCCGAGAGCCTCGGCCCGATTCATTTCGTCGCGGAAAGCGTCGCGGCTTTTTTGAAGTTTATCCTCGTCAGGCGATCCGAGATTTATCAGATAACTGTCGTGGGGCAAAATCACATCAGGACTGTAGCCGAGCTCCCGACAATTTCGCCTGAAATCTTCTATCTCTTGTTTGGTTAATGCCTTAGAGCGCCATCGCGCCGGGTTACGAGTGAAAAGGGCAAAAGCTTTCGCACCTATGCTGTCAGCGTTAAGCGGCGCTTTATCAACACCGTTTTCAGCCGACACGTGAGCTCCAACGAATTTCATGCTTTGTGATAGTAGATTGTTCGGATCGCTCACAAAATTACTAATTTATTGTTTAACCGCAAAACGTTTGTCCGTCATCGGCCGCTTTTTTGACACGTTTGGAATAAAAAGCGAGTGCGCACAAACAAAATTATTCGTGCGCACTCATTTAACGTTCTGATTGCGGTTTAATCGTCCATCTTCATGCTCCTGAACTGCCCGAGCAAAGAAAACGTGAGCTCCACGCCGTCAGAAAGCTCAACTTCATATTTTGATGAACCTTTCTCGATTTTGACGATTATCACATCTGCAAAATTTTTCTTTACATAAGTCCGGATCGTCATAGGAATGATACCGTTTGGAACAGCTTTTGTCTTACAGTCGACCGACGTCCAGTTACCGGCATTGTTAAACTCAATCTTTGTGCCGTTTGTAAGCTTGACATCGTAGTCGGTTTTCTTAAGAAAGTGACTGTCAACCTTTATCATGCCTATTTTTGCCTTGGGGAAATATTCCGTCAGAAAATCCTGCGCAGCCTGTGGCAGATCATTACGGTCGAGAGTGTACTTATCGAGCGCAAAGCCGCTCATTGTACACAGAAGCAGCATCACTATCAGCAAAATTGATTTTTTCATATACAATAAATTAGTTTCTGTCAAAACAAATCGTCGGCAGTAAAAGTTCCCGTCGGGCTGCCATGACCATAGCATCGAGTGGAGTAGTATCTTTACCACGGTGACACATTATTAAACTATTGCATATCTTTGCAATCTAAACAGAAAAACTCGATATGAAACGCCTTCTTCTCATCATCTCAGTTATTTGTGCATTTGCTTCAGCCCATGCTCAATATTATTATCCCTATGACAGCAGTAATTTTTATTATGATGATGCACCAAATCTAATAATTCAAAAGGATAAAATTATGGGATGGTATGTTTCTAACCTTGACGGTCAACGTATCAGTGATTACTATCAACAGATACGTCCTTACAGTCAAGGAGCCGCAGCAGTAAAAGATAAAATTATGGGTTGGTGTTTTATAAATCTGTCAGGGAAAAAATTTACAGACTATTACACCGAAGTTGATGATTTCCATGAGGGCTATGCTCTTGTCAAAGACAACGTTATGGGTTGGACATTTATCAATGGTAAAGGAGATAAACTCGTATCTGACTACTTTGATGAAGCCTATCCATTCCATCGAGGCGTTGCACTCGTTAAAGACAAGGTTATGGGTTGGTATCTACTCAATACAGCAGGCAAAAGAATAACAGACTACCATAAAACCCCTTGGGATTTTAAGCCAGCCCCAACCAACTCGCCGTCCTTGGTAAGCATCATTTCACGAATCTCGTCAGCACACAATAAAATTTGTGAGCACAGGGAGAACTCAGAATCTCTGGCAATTGAAGGAGGAATCCAAAGCAGAGTATATGGGAGAGATGTCAAATAAATCAGAAACGAGGAGAACACGAAAGCATTAGATAACAAGGAGAACTCAGAATACAAAAGAGTTCAATGAGAACTCGAAATCATCAGAATCCATGTAGGACTCATATTATTACAGAATTCGTGGAGATCTCGAAAGCACAGAACTCAGCTTATAACAGGATCGGAGAGATCTCACAATTATGCGTAAGAGGAAATAGGAAATAGGAAAGATATACTCTCGAATTTCAGTACGCTATTTAACATAACCGTGATTATGCTGAAATGGTGCGCGACATCGGGTTGCAAAAATAATTTTGCTATCTTTGCATTGTGAGAAAATTACGAAGCATATCGTTACTGACGCTGCTCATGTTTGTGCTGTCAATGATGGTGAAGTTTCACCACCACGACTCTGACGGGTGCATGATGATTGCAGTAACGTCGCATCACGACATCGCCATCGGTCTGCACATCGGTCATCACGATTGCGAGGAATCTCATTCTCACTCAACAGGTGATTCAGACGCGTTGCGATTCTGTCAACTCACTCCCGACACATTTGTGAGTTCAAAGCAGCTCAACGTAACGGTTGATTCTTTTGAACCAACGCCGTCTCCGGCCATTAGCCGTCCGGGAACAGAAATTAGCACTGTTTCACTAACCACTACTCAAGATAAAAAGCATGTTAACAGTCAGTTAGATTGTTGGAGATTTCGAGGCCCGCCTTCGAGAGCGTAGCGATCCATTCATTATAACAATCTAATCAAAAGACAATTAACATGAAATTTCATAGAATTTTGCCGGCATTATTCGCAATGGCTCTTTTTAGCTGCCACAATGCCGCTGAGTCAACCCACCACCATGACCACGATCATGATCATGAGTCGGAAGGAATCCATGAACACAGCGAAGATCATGAACACGGCGATCACGCGCACGATGCTGATGATCATGACGGACTGATTGAATTTTCTGATGCCGAGGCTTCAAGATTTAATGTCGGAATCGCCCTACCCTCTCAAGGCGAAATAATCCACAGCGTGAAACTCCCCGGTGTACTGACCGGAAACACCGGCAGCCAGGCAGAAATCGTAGCCACAAAGTCGGGACGCATCAGCTTGTCACTCAGAGAAGGGGGTCAACTCAAGGCAGGACAAACAGTCGGCTCCGTGAAATCAGACGGAGTGACAGGAGGCGATACAGATGCAGGCCTCCGTGCGCGCCTGAGTGCTCTCGAGAGCGAGCTCAAGCGCATAGAACCCCTTGTGGCCGAAGGAATCGTGAGTCGGAAGGACTACAATTCTCTCCAAGCCGAAATCGGCGAACTGCGTCAGCTTGTCCGCAGCTCGGGAGGAGCATCCTCGCTTTCGAGCCCGGTAGCAGGCGTTGTTACTCAGATTCTCAAACCTACCGGGTCATTTGTCAGCGCAGGTGAACCCGTCGCGCTTGTCCGCCCGGCGTCAGGCGGATCGTTGCTGCTGAGAGTCGACATTCCTCAGCGGCTTGCCGGTAGCCTGAATTCGGTAAGATCAGCATCGGTTATTGCTCCCGGCGGACGCACCCTCACACTTCCGCGAGCCAGCATAGCCTCGACATCGGATAACGGCGGATACATCACAGCATTCTTCGGGCCGGTGACAGCCGACGGCCTTATTGCCGGAACCGCGCTCGAGGCCTCACTCGCACTCAACAGTTCTTCGGCGCAGCTCACCCTACCGGCCGCAAGCATCAATGAGCAGGAAGGCGTTTACAGTGTGTTTGTCAAAGTGTCGCCCGGACATTACCGACGCACTATTGTGAACATTGGTCGGACAGACGACAGTCGGGTTGAGATAGTTGGCGGTCTGGAACCGACCGACAGCGTGGTCAGCCGTGGAACTGTGTTCATCCGCCTTGCCGAAACTCGCGCAAACGCTCCTCAGGGTCACACTCATAATCATTGACAGGCTATGCTGAACAGATTGATCCGTTCATCGTTGCAAAACAGGGTTGCCGTTCTGGTTATTGCCGGACTACTGCTCGTTCTGGGAGTGATTGTGACCCTCCGCAGTGAAATTGACATTTTTCCTGACCTCAACTCCCCCACTGTCACGATCATGACAGAGTCGCCCGGATTTTCGCCCGAAGATGTCGAACAGATGGTGACATATCCGATCGAAAGCGCCATGATGGGCGCCACTGGTGTCAGAAGAGTGCGCTCTCAGTCAATGCCCGGTTACTCGGTTGTGTGGGTAGAGTTTGACTGGTCAACCTCAACTGACGAAGCGCGCCGGTCAGTAACCGAGAGGCTCACAGCAATGCCCTCAAGCATGCCCCAGGGAGTGTCAAATCCTGTAATCGGGCCTCAAAGCTCGATTTTGGGAGAAGTGTTTATAATAGGCCTGACATCCGATTCACTTTCACAGATGCAGCTGCGCACCGTGGCCGACACTCAACTCAAGCGACAGCTCGCTGCCGTTAGCGGAGTTTCGGCAGTGACCGTTATCGGTGGCCTTGAGGAGGAAATCAGGATTGAGCTCGATCCTGTGAAAATGAAGACTGCCGGCGTTTCGCTCAGCGAGGTTTCAGAGGCCATCGAGGGTCTGGGCACAAATGCCGGAGGTGGCGTAATTAACGCACACGGAAACGAGTATATGGTCAGGGCCCGTATGGCAACTGATAAAGCCGAGGAGCTGGAGCTCGCCACGGTTGCCTTCAATGCCGACGGTCTGCCCGTAACCCTCGCAGATATTGCCACGGTGACGCATGGCGGCAAAGAACCTGTGGAAGGAAAAGCATCCGTCAGAGGGGAAAATGCCGTACTGATCACGGTGACAAAGCAGCCCGGAGCAGGCACAGTTCCGCTGACAGAGCGCATTGAGAACATCATTGACACTACTCCCCTGCCCGCCGGGGTCAAAGTGAGCACCGACATCTTCAGGCAGAGTGATTTCATCGAGGCTTCGATAAGCTCACTTCAGGAGTCATTGCTTGTGGGTGCGCTGATGGTGATAGTGGTGCTGTTTTTCTTCCTGATGAACCTGCGCACAGCGCTGATATCGCTCGTTGCCCTGCCGTTGTCGATTCTTCTGACAGTGATTGTGCTCCATTCGCTCGGCATAACGATCAACACCATGACGCTGGGAGGCATAGCCATCGCCATCGGTTCGCTTGTCGACGATGCAATTGTCGATGTTGAAAACGTGTATCGGCGCCTGCGGGAGCGTAAACCGGGCGACAGCATAATGCGTATTGTCTACAACGCATCAAAAGAGGTGCGCGTGCCTGTGTTCAACTCATCGTTGATAATCATAGCAGGATTCCTGCCTATTTTCTTTCTCAGCGGAGTTGAAGGACGAATGATGCTGCCTCTTGGCATATCATTCATTATAGCCCTGTTAGCTTCCACTTTGGTTGCACTGACGGTCACTCCGGTGCTCTGTGTCTATCTGCTTGGCAACAAAAAAGCGCTTGAAAAGGAGAACAGGGAGGCGCCCGTGGCACGCAGTCTGCGGACAGCATACATCAAGGCCCTGCCTGGCGCCATAAAACGGAGAAATCTGTGGCTTGGCGCTACATGCCTGCTCATGATTCCTGCACTGACAGGTCTTTTCACAATGGGTCGCAGTTTCCTGCCGCCGTTCAATGAAGGTGCATTCACAATCAATGTCAGCGCACTGCCCGGCATTTCAATCGAGGAGAGTGACAATATCGGTCGACTCGCTGAACAGATTATCCTCGAAGTCCCCGAGGTGACAACCGTTGCGCGCAAAACAGGCCGCGCCGAACTCGACGAACATTCGCTCGGCAGCAATGTTTCGGAAATCGAAGCACCCTATAAACTCGAAGGCAGGTCACGGAGTGAGGTTGCTGCCGACATACGCAACCGTCTGTCGTCGATACCCGGAGTCAACATAGAGGTCGGTCAGCCTGTGTCGCACCGAATCGACGCTATGCTCTCGGGCACTGAAGCCCAGATAACGGTAAAGATTTTCGGCAATTCGTTGCAGAATCTGCAGGCCTTGGCCGCTCGTGTGAGCAAGGCAATGAACACCGTCCCCGGAATTGTCGACGTCAACATCGAGCAGACGCAGGGGCGACCGCAAATCGATATCAGGCCGCGCCCGGCAATGATGGCGCACTACGGTATCACGATGGCGCAGCTGCGTCAATGGATTGAGACATCGATGAAAGGACTGACTGTGTCAACCATCTACAGCAATGGTACGTCACGTGACGTCACCCTCACACTGGCACCCCGTTTCCGCGACACACCGGAAAAGTTGGGCGACATTCCTGTTGAAACTCTTCGTGGCAGTGTGCCGTTGGGAGAGCTTGCCGAAATCGTGTCGACAACAGGGCCAAACTCCATCAGCCGCGAAAACGCATCGCGCAGACTTGTCGTGTCAGGCAACATCGATGGCCGCGATCTTGACAGCGCCGTCAAGGAGCTCCGAGAAAAATTGAGCGACATCCAGCTTCCTGAAGGTTATCACATTGAATATGGCGGCCAGTTTGAAAGTCAGAGCCGCGCCATGACAACACTTCTTCTCGCATCGTTTGGAGCCCTCCTGATAATTTTCATGCTCGTCTACTCAGAATTCCGCAACATAAGCCAGACACTGATCATTATGGTCAACATGCCACTGGCGCTTATCGGCGCAATCCTGCTTCTGTGGGTGAGCATGGACGAACTCAACATACCCGCAATCATCGGATTCCTCTCGCTTGCAGGCATCGCCACGCGCAACGGAATGCTCCTTATGTCGCGTTACAACGCTTTGCAGCATGAGGGAGTTTCACTCAAAGACCGCATTATCAAAGGATCGGGTGAGCGCCTCAATGCAATCCTGATGACAGCTCTCACCTCGGCGCTCGCGCTTCTGCCGCTCGCATTGCGCGGACATTTACCGGGCAACGAGCTTCAGGCTCCGATAGCCATCGTTATCCTCGGCGGATTATTGTCGTCAACCCTCCTGAACCTCTTCGTGGTTCCGTGCTTATATTATATTGTAAACCGAAACAAAAAAGAAGATGAATAAACCATTAGCCACACTCCTTCTCGGTGCGGCACTCGCCGTTCCGTCAGTCCGCGCTGTCACGATTGACGAAGCTGTGACCATGCTTTCAAAGAATCTGCCGTCAGTTGACGCCGATGTGCTTTCGTCGAAAGCTGAGGTTGAGAATCTACGCGCCGATGCATCCCTGCCTGGGCCTGAAGTGGAATTTTCCTACCAATGGGGACTGCGCGATGTTGGCACCAAACTGAATACCGGCATTTCTCAGTCATTCGACTGGCCCGGAGTCTATCAGTCGCGCCACAAGGCGGTCAAGGCAGCTGAGGAAACAGGAAACGCCATCGAATCGGCACGTCGCAGGCAGGTAGCCTCACAGCTGCGGGTACTGCTGACAGAGTATATTGCTGCACGCGCCCGCTATCAGACCATCGGAGAAATCGACACCTTGCTCGGGCGAGTGGAGGCAACCATGCACAAAGCCTATGAAGGCGGTGAACTCACCCTACTCGACCTGAACAAGCTCAAGATAGCACGTGCCACAATGAGCCACGAACTCCATCTGGCCGAAAGTTCGCTTTCTGATCTTGAAGGAACAATCTCAGAAACATCTGAAACCGACAGTCACGATATTCTCACCCAACTCGATGACATTCAGCCTGAACTTTCAATACCGACCGAAGATGAGTATATGGCTAAGGCGATCCTGTTTGACCCTGATATTCTTGCCAATATCGGTTCGGCACGCAATGCCGAGATTGCTGCTGAAATCGAAAAACGGTCAAATTATCCCGGATTCAGCGCCGGCTACACTTTCAGCCACGAGCAGGGCGAGACATTTCATGGATTTGCTCTCGGCGTCACTCTCCCCTCGCGTGCCAATGCCCGTAAGGCGGCTGCCGCACGCCTTGAGGCGGAATCGGCCATAGCAGCCAAGGAGGGAGCGCTTGCAAGTCACCGTGCCCGTTACAGGGCTTTGGTGGCAAATGCCGAGATTCTGCGCGATGCAATAGCGCGGCTCAAACCTGTGTTTGAGAAATATGACAACATGCGGTTGCTCGAGAAGGCTTACGAAGGCGGCCAGATTTCAGTGCTCGATTTCCTGCAGGAACTTGACTATTTCTCTCAAGCCCGGCTTGATTATCTGGGCGACATCGGGCAATACTACGTCACCCTGTCGAAGCTAAACATTTATTGAGTATCTTTAACACGTGCCGTTCTGAACCAATCAGAGCGGCACATGTTTTAATGATGTAAAACAATTAAGAACTTCAACTATGGAATATACTCAGCCCAAACTCCCGTATGCAACCGATGCTTTAGCACCCGCAATCTCAAAAGAGACTGTCGACTTCCACTACGGCAAGCACGAGAAAGCCTATATCGACAACCTCAACAAGCTTATCAAGGGAACCGAGTTTGAAGACATGGAGCTCGAGGAGATTATCCGCAAGGCAGATGGAGCGCTGTTCAACAACGCATCGCAGGCCTGGAACCATATCTTCTACTTCTTCTCATTCTCACCCGAAGGTGGAGGCGAGCCCGATGGAGAACTCCGCAAGGCGATCGACGAGCAGTTTGGTTCGTTTGAGGATTTCAAGAAAGCATTTGTTCAGGCTGGTGTAGGCTTGTTCGGCTCAGGATGGGTGTGGCTTTCGCGCGACAATGACGGCAAGCTGTTTATCACCCAGGGAGCTAACGCAATGAGCCCCCTCCGCGAAGGACTGACACCGCTGCTCACCTTCGACGTGTGGGAGCATGCCTACTACCTCGACTATCAAAACCGACGTGCCGATGCCCTTGAGGCATTATGGAACATT
>CAZKXM010000026.1:0-2248 GCA_964556785.1 uncultured Bacteroides sp.
CGAATGGTCAGATAATTCAGCCCCGAGGGAGTGAGAATCTGCTGCAGGTCATAGTTCTCGGCTTCCATCTCCTTAATCTCTTCGCTCCACGGCTTGCCGCACCAGGCATACCATGTGAGGCGCTTCATTGCTCGGGTTGTAAAGCCGACTTCGTATGTGCGGCTCTCTCCCGGAGCGAGATAAGGAATTACGGCATTGACAAATGCACCTTTTTGGCCGGTGTCGAGAATATTGTCAGATGTGGTGAATATGCTCTGTCCGTCCTCGTTATCATCTTCACAGAAACCCGTGAAATGGATAGTCTCGCCATCTTCAGGATAAGGAATGGCAACATTGAAAGGCACGCAGTAGTAAGGCACATTGCCGGTGTTGGTCACCCTGACCGCCGACATGTAAGGCGTGGCCGCCTTGCGTGAATCCACAATATCAACCTTGATCTTTCCGCTCACAGGTTCTTCGATAATCAGAGGCTTTGCCGAGATCACGGTTTCAACCGTGGCACTCTCAGGATCGGTGAAGACACACTCGATATTATATTCGCCCACTGCAAGCAGTTGCTTGAGATTGAACAGCAAGGCGATATTATAATTATCAACGGCAGTGACGGTTTCAGGCATGAGGCGCCCTACTGAGCCTCCCGTCAGAGAGGCCTCGGTGAGGTTATCGAAACCATTGCCTCTCACATTGATAATCAGCATACCGCTGCTTGCGCACTTCTCGGGCGTGAACGAGCAGATGGCGAATCGCGAGATATGGTCGAGAATCACATCGGTTTTACGGCTTCGCTGCGCAATATCGTGCACGGCAAGATAGTGAGTCCCGTTCTCAGCGAGAGTTGCGGTGGCAATGGTGGAGGCATTGGCTCCCGAACGTTCAATGATCTTTGAACCGTCAGGGCCGTAGAGCTCGAGCATGCCGGCTCCCGAGAGACGCGTTGCAACCGAATCTCCTACCTCGCCCTCGAATCTGTACCATTTTATGTCGCCGTCGGCCACGGTTTCAGAAAACACATTGATCGGAGCATCCACCGTCTGCATGTCGCCAACCTCGCGCCGGCCGCGCACATCGGTGTAAGATGTCGAACCCTCTGTCAGTCGTTCATCAGGGTCAAAGAAATAAACATGGAAATCATTACGGGGATAAACCACCTCACGGCCATCCTCAACCGCGAAGGCAAACGAGGATGTTCTGAACGGTTGTTGAGCCACTTCAACGAGGCTTATCAGCTGCAAGGGATCGGTCACCTTGTCGAGCACCACCGAGGTCCGGCGTGTATAGTCGTCGTTGAGCCAGTATTCATAGCGTTTCACACCCTCGCCTCCAAGCGGAGTCTTTACAAACCATGCCGTGTTCATCGATGTTATGAGGCCCACGGGACTTGCAAGATACACCGAAACGCTATGCAGCCCCGAGGTCAGGGCAGAGGCATCGATGTCAAGGTGATAAACACCGCCGTTAACAGCAGGGCGCAGTTCGCCCGCGAGTTTATTGTCGAGAGTGTAGTAACCGGTCATGGTGCCGAGCTGCGCCGTCGACGGCATGCGCATAAACATGGTTTCCTTTACGTCAGAAGCAATTCCGGTAGGGCTCACCACCTGAGCCTGTAGCGTGTGGATGCCTAGCGGCAGAGAGTTTACATCGAGCGGAAACGACAGTGTGCCCTGTCCGGCAGCTTGGTTGTCTACGGTTTGAAACGGCATTCCGTCAACAAACACAATTGTTTTATAGTGACCACCGGGGAGGATGCCCAGTGTTTTGACAAACCATTGCGTCATTACCGACGATTGAGTGCCTGCGCCATTCTGAACGAAAGCGTTGAATGTGTGAAGTCCCTCGGGTAGCCCGGAGGTGGGTATTTCAAGGTGTCCGGGAGTAAAGGAGGTTGATGTGGCCGACTGGTCAAACCAGTACCGGCCCGTCAGCATCCCGTCGGCTCCGACGGCTCCCCGCACCTGATGCCCCGACACGAGCATCATAGCTATGATGCCGTGGAGCAGTTTGGTTTTCAGTTTCATGTGTAGGGAGAATTATTTCAGTTGTTGGCCTTTACCTCGATGTCAACCGAGAGCATTCCGTCGGCAGTGGTCTTTGATGATACGTTAAATTTGGTGATCTGCGGATTTGTAGGGGTGGGATCGAAAGGCAGGAAACCGCCGTGAGCGCCGGCCTGTGTGCCGTCGTCACCGAGCCACGAACCCGCATATTCATCCTTCAACTCGTAGGTCACCATATCCTTGAATATATCTTC
>CAZKXM010000026.1:2348-20774 GCA_964556785.1 uncultured Bacteroides sp.
GGCGCTGAGAATGTGCCGGCCGAGAGGGTAATGACATCGCCGTCAACGGCCGCTGCATAGGCATCCTTGAGGGCGTTGGCTGAGTAAAACGTTGTGATTGCGCCGTCATGGCTGAGGGTTGCCACCTGGGCGGTCTGGGCTGAGGCTGCGAGGATGTTGAAAAACACCGCCGCGAGGATAAACAATAGCTTTTTCATAGCTTTACAGGAATTGCGTGTGTCATCGACTCCCTCCCGACACTCTGTTGATAATTTTGAAGGTCAAAGGGTTATAAAACAGAAAAGCGTGGAGTCTGTACCGTTGCTTGCCTCTCAGCTACAGGCTCTCGCATTGCCTTCACAGATAAGACAAGCAACGCAGAGCCCACGCCGATATGCGACACAGCAATCCTTTCACGGAGTCACACCCTCGACGGGCACGAACCGGGCGGGGATTCTGTCAAAGACATATCCGTGAGCGTCTATCGCTGCAGTGTTCCGATCTGTGTTGAATTTGCGAGATTCGTAGCTGACAGAACAAAGCGCTGATAAACGCTTTTCCAAAAAACGATCATCATCCCCCTCACCCCAGCCGGCCACGTTGAAGAGCCCCTTCGAGCCCGAAAGTGTGGCCACTGTCGGCGTGGGAGGAATGTTGAGGCTGCAAAGATAGGGAATTTGCGCAAATCACGGCCCATGCCGGGCAGCCGTATAGCGATTTTTTAGTTAAAAATTTGGGGATATAGTGAAAAGCGCTAATTTTGTGGCACTAACCAACCCAACCTCATCAATCCACGGCCGGGTTTCCCCCTTACTGACATTGGCGATGAGCCGTGACCGGCGATCGCGCTATGTCGCCCGGCCTACAGAACGTCGAGTCGTGAGACCCGGCGTTTTGCTGTCTATTTTGTGTATTTAATGTCGTCCCTGCGCACCGGGCCTGAGGCCTGAGCCTGAGTTAGAGCCCGAGGGTGAGCTCAACGGCGGAATGGGTCTGAGCGGCGGAGCGTCAGGAGTAGGGGTCAGCTGCTGAGGTGGGCGGGATTGCTGGGGAGGCAGCGGCCGCTGCGGCGGCCGGGGCTGTGGCGCGGGAGGGGGTGGAGGCCCGAACGGGAGTCCGTAGTTCCATGAGAAAGTTGGACCCGGAAGGGTTAGCCCGGTGGAATAGGACACGGAGGGTATCACGGTTCCGTCAACGAAATCGAGCCCGGTTGAAAGAAATGCGTCGCACGACGTGAGCAAGCCGGCCGAGATGATGGCCAGTGCCGCGGCCGAGATGAGTGATGAGCGTTTCATGTTGATCAATGTAATTTTGTTTCTTTTAATTATAACAAAGGGGCGATGGTTTTCGTTTTCGCGGCGGGGCATGTAAATGCGACCGGGAGACTCCTGCGCGCTGTCAATTGACGCGCGGGAGTCTCCCGGCAGAATGGGATGACGGCGATGTGTCGCCGGGTTTATTTTGTCACCGGAATCTTGGCAATGCGACGCTCATGGCGCCCACCCTCGAACGGTGTTGACAGGAAGGCTTCAAGGATGTCGATGGCGGTGACTTCGTCAATGAAGCGCGCGGGCATCACGAGCACATTGGCATTGTTGTGCTGACGTGCAAGGCGCGCGATCTCGGGAGTCCAGCAGAGGGCCGCGCGGATTCCCTGATGCTTGTTGAGGGTCATGGCGATGCCGTTGCCGGTGCCGCACATGGCGATGCCGAGAGAGCACTCGCCGCGCTCAACGGCTTCGGCGGCGGGGTGGGCGAAGTCGGGGTAATCGCAACTTTCTTCTGATCTGGTGCCGAAGTCATGATAATCGTGACCGCCTGCTTCCAGAAAGCCTTCAATCACCGATTTAAGCCGGAAACCGGCATGGTCGCTACAAATTGCAAAGGGCATGATATTGAAAATTTAAGGTTATCGCTGCCCAAAATTACAAAAAAATTCAATGCCGCATGAACTCTTTGGCCGCGGGCCGTGTTATAATGACAGAAAAGCAAGAAATTACTTTTTCCATTGCAAGAAATGTGATAATGATTGGTTTATTATCAAGCGAGGAGACGTCGGGATGACATCTCCTCGCTTGATGTTAGTGCGTTTGTGCTGGCGTTTCTGGCTCAGCGTGGTGAGGCGGCCGTGACGATGTTGGTCGAGGCTCCACGCCAGGGCACGGTGGCGTGATAGCGCTTGAATGTGAGCTTTATCTGTTCGCCTGAATCCTGATATGACTGGATCAGGCGTGCCAGCGAATCGTCGGGCACGGAGAATGTGAAATCACGCTGATAGATTTTCGATGTGTCGGCCAGGGTTTCGTTGGTGAGAAGCTCGCCTTCGAATGTTTTGAACAGCAGCCCCCGGCGTTCAACATTGCGCACATAGCCCGTGGCGCAGGCATTGTCGGCATAGGGAAGGAAGTAGCGGATGTAACACCCTGTGCCAAACACTATTGCTGCAATGACGATGAACCAGATCAGGATGCGGCGCATTGTGTGGCGCCGCGGCTGCCCGGGGCGCGGCGTGTCGCTAACCGGAGCGCCACACCTGTCGCCGACGGGAGCGAAAGGATCGTCGGGGTCGGGGGTGGTTCCGGCCGGTGCCGGAGTTTCGTCGGCGGTGAAATGATCAGGGTCGGTGTCGTCGTCAAAAAATTTCATGATTTGCGGGTTTTGAGTTTGTCGGCCGAGACACAGATAAATGTAAATATACCGAGGATAATGAGCAGCAGTGTCTGGGTTCCCATCACCAGATTGGCGAATGTGGCGGCATACTCTTTGGTGAGGCCCGGCACGGTGTAAAGGCTCAGGCCGAAGATAACGGCCCATTGCCAGGGCCCTATACCGCCGTTTGAGGGCACGCCCATGGAGATGCTCGAGAGCACGAAACATACCAGCACGGCCGTGATGCCATACGTATGAGCAACCTGAGCCGTGAGCGGGAATGCAAAGAAGGCCAGATAGAGCTGAAAGAAATAACATGCCCATGTGGCCAGTGTGAGCAGCAGCCACCATCCGCGGCCCGGCATGGCGGCAACCACGGCAAACCCTTCCCAGAGTCCACGGCAGATGCCGGTAATTTTCTGCATCGGCGCCGAGTTGCGGAAACGGATGAACAGCAGCGTGCCGACCGCCACAAGGCCGATCAGGCCACACCATAGCCAGGGTGACGACGCCAAAGCCTGCAGGCGTTCATATCTCCCGGGATCCTGATTGAGGTAGCTCATGAGCTGCGGGCCGGCAAGAAAAAAGGTGGCGACAGCCAGCAGGAGCACCATCACGGTGTCGGCCAGACGGTCGGCCACCATGGAGCCGAACACTGTGGCGAACGGTGCGCGCTGAATGCGTGCGATATAGCCGGTGCGCCAGAACTCGCCGAGGCGGGGGAACACAAGGTTGACGGCATAGGTGCCGAAAATACTCAGGATGGTGTTCCACAACGGGGGCCTGACATTGAGCGCATGGAGCTGTATCTGCCAGCGGAGAGCGCGCACAATGTGGCTGACGACGCTCAGGGCCAGCGCGGCCGCTATCCACCTGAAGTTACACTCGGTCCTGATTATCCGGGCCATCTGACCGAAGTCAATGTCGGTCAGCAGCAGATAGCAGAGCCCCACGGTGATAACCAGCGGGATGCCGTATTTGAGCAGGTATCCGGCCGGCGAAGTGTGTCGGGCTTGAGCGGTGTGCTGTGTTTCCATCGGTCAGTAAGAGTGTTGAGGGGGAAAACGGGGCTGAAAAGCGCCGTAAATGTAGCAAAACTTGCCGAAAACAGCAAACGGCGCCACCCTCGGCTGAACCTCCGGAGGATAAACGAAAAGATTTTTGCAGCTAATGTTTCAGAGTTGACGGAATAATCGTAATTTTGCACAAAATCATCCTTAAATCAAAGATAAATGAAAACCTGTCTGTATGACAAGCATGTTGCTCTTGGAGCACAGATGAGTCCGTTTGCCGGATTCGACATGCCTATTCTCTATCGTGGAATTACCGAGGAACACGAAGCAGTTAGAAACCACGTCGGTGTTTTCGATGTGAGCCACATGGGCGAATTCTATGTTGAAGGCCCCAATTCGCTGGCTTTCCTTGACCGCGTGTTCACCAATGATCTTGCCGGCCTGGCCGACGGACATATTTTCTACGGCATGCTGACACGCCCCGACGGCGGTGTGGTTGACGACCTGCTGGTTTACCGCCGCAACGCCAACTCATGGCTGCTGGTTGTCAATGCCGCCAATATCGACAAAGACTTTTCATGGCTCGAGGAGTGCCTCAAGAACGAGAAGATGGAGGGTGTGACCCTGCGCAATCTCTCTGACGATGCCGCCGAGCTCGCCCTTCAGGGCCCCGAGGCCGAGAAGGTGATGCGCGAGGTGTTCGGCATCGATCTGGCCGACCTTGAGTTTTACGCTTTCCGCGAGCTCGAGCTCGACGGCGAGAAGGTGTTGGTGAGCCGCACCGGTTACACCGGCGAAGACGGCTTCGAGATCTATGCGTCGCCCGCAATGATCGTCAAGGTGTGGGACAAGCTGATGGCTGCCGGCGTTGAGCCTTGCGGACTTGGCTGCCGCGACACCCTCCGCTTCGAGGTTGGCCTTCCCCTGTATGGCCATGAACTTGCCGACGACATTTCACCCGTCGAGGGAAGCCTCTCGATGTTCTGCAAGCTCGACAAGCCCGCAGGTTTCCTTGGCAGCGACATCATTGCACGCCAGAAGGAAGAGGGCCCCAAGCGCCGCATTGTAGGCCTCGAGCTGCTTGACCGCGCCATTCCCCGCGCCGGATATGAGGTGCTCAATCAGGAGGGCGAGGTTGTTGGTCACATCACCACCGGCTACCGCGGTATCTCTGTCGACAAGAGTATCGCCATGGCTCTGGTCGACGCCCCCTACACCAAGCGCGACACCCAGCTTCAGGTGCGCATACGCCGCCACACATATCCCGCAGTGGTTGTACCCCGCCGCTTCTACAAGAAGAGCTACAAGAAATAATCCTGTAAAACAGAAATTCACAACAATCCAATAAAAAATCATTTTTATCAAAGCTATGGTTTACTACAGCCCCTCTCATGAATATGCCCGCGTTGAGGGCAATGTTGCCTACATCGGCATTACCGACTACGCTCAGCACGCTCTTGGTAACATTGTTTATGTCGACATGCCCGAGGCCGACGACGAAGTCGTGGCCGGCGAAGATTTCGGTGCAGTTGAGAGCGTGAAGGCCGCCAGCGACCTTCTCTCGCCCGTGAGCGGCACCGTCCTCGAAGTTAACGAGGCTCTTGTCGACAATCCCCGCCTGATCAACGAGGATGCCATGGCAAACTGGATCATCAAGGTTGAGATGTCTGACGAGTCGCAGCTCGCCGACCTTCTCGACGAAGAGGCTTACAAGGAACTTGTTGCAAAAGAACAGCACTGATACCGACCGTGAGCCATCAGTATCTTCCCCACACCGACGCTGATATCGCGGCAATGCTTCAGGCATGCGGCATGAAGAGTCTCGACGACCTTTATGCCGACGTGCCCGAGGAGCTGCTGCTCAAGCGCCGGTATGACCTGCCCGAGGCCATGACCGAGGAGCAGGTGGCCGATTTCTTCGAGGCCCTTGGCCGCGAAAACCGTCCGGCACGCGTTTGCCTGGCAGGCGCCGGTTTCTACGACCACTACGTTCCCGCCGCCATTCCCGCCATCGTGAGCCGCAGCGAGTTTTCAACCGCCTACACCCCCTATCAGCCCGAGATCTCGCAGGGCACCCTGCAGTATATCTTCGAATATCAGACAATGATGTGCCGTCTCACCGGCCTCGAGGTCAGCAACGCGTCGATGTATGATTCGTCGACCGCCACTGCCGAGGCCATGATGATGATGGTGGCATCGGCACGCAAGAAAAACCGCGTGCTCGTCACCGCCGCCCTCAATCCCGCGGTGCGTCGCGTTGTCGACACCTATGCACGCTATCACGGCGTGGAGGTCGACACGATCTGTCTGACCGAACAGGGCACCACAAGCCTTGAATGTCTTCAGAAAAAGCTCGCCGAAGGCGGTGTGGCAGGTGTGATTCTCGCCCAGCCCAACTTCTTCGGTATCGTTGAAGACTTCACCGGCTTCGCCGAGGCTATCCACGGCGCAAAGGCCCTGATGACCGTCAACTCGCCCGCTTCGCCTCTGGCTGTGCTCAAGCCCGCCGGAGAGTGGGGTGCCGACATTGCATGCGGCGATGCCCAGACAATGGGTGTGCCCCTGAGCTACGGCGGCCCCTATCTGGGATATATGACCTGCACCAAGTCGCTGATGCGCAAGCTGCCCGGACGCATTGTGGGCGAAACCACCGATGCGCGCGGCAACCGCGTGTTCGTTCTCACCCTGCAGGCCCGCGAGCAGCACATTCGCCGCAATAAGGCCACATCAAACATCTGCTCCAACCAGGGCCTGATGGCGCTGTGGACAACGATGTACATGGCTCTGAACGGCGCCGAGGGTCTGCGCGAAATCAACAACCGCGGCCGTGATGCCGCCCACTGGCTCCGCGATGCCCTCACTGCCACCGGCACCATGACACCCCTCTATCCCGATGCTCCGTTCCTCAACGAGTTTGCCATGCGCATAACCGGTCTCGACATGAACCACCTCTTCGCCGCTGCGGCAGAGCGTGGCATACTGCCCGGCGTACGCATTGCCGACGACGTGCTCCTGATCGCTGTCACAGAGCGTCAGAGCCGCGCTCAGCTCGAAGAATTTGTTGAACTCGTTAAAGCCTGCAGATCATGAACAGAGAAGTTTACGGCAAACTCATTTTCGAGATTTCGAAGCCCGGACGCCGTGGCACCCGCCCCGTCAATGCCGCTGCGGGCACTTTTCCCGCTGTAGAGCTCCCGGCCGATGTGACCCGCGCCGAAGCCCCCGCCCTCCCCGAGGTGTCGGAGCCTGAAGCCGTGCGCCACTACACCCGCATGTCGACCAACAACTTCGGTGTCGATTCAGGTTTCTATCCCCTGGGATCGTGCACAATGAAGTATAATCCCAAAATCAACGAAGCTGTCAGCGCGCTTCCCGCAATGTCGCGTCTGCATCCGTTCGCTCCCGACTCTGATGCACAGGGTGCTCTGCGTGCCTACTGGCTGCTTCAACGCTCGCTCAGCGAGATCGGCGGTCTGTCGGAGTTCACCCTCAACCCCTATGCCGGGGCACACGGTGAGCTCACCGGCCTGATGATTATCCGTGCATGGCACGATGAGCGCGGCGACAAGAAGCGCACCAAGGTGATTGTGCCCAACTCGGCCCACGGCACCAACCCTGCCAGCGCCGCCGTGTGTGGCCTCGAGGTTGTTGAAGTGCCTTCGATGGAGGACGGCACAGTCGATGTGGAGGCTCTGCGCCCCCTGCTCGACGACACCGTCGCAGCCATGATGATGACCAACCCCAACACTCTGGGCATCTTCGAGAGCCGCATCCCCGAAATCGCCAAGATGGTGCACGAATGCGGCGGACTGATGTATTACGACGGAGCTAACCTCAACCCGATGCTCGGCGTTGCACGTCCCGGCGACATGGGCTTCGACGTTATGCACATCAACCTCCACAAAACATTCTCCACCCCTCATGGCGGTGGTGGCCCCGGTTCAGGCCCCGTCGGCGTCCGTGCGGGCATGGAGCACCTGCTTCCCTGTCCGCGTGTGATGCACGATGAGGCAACCGACACATTCAGCGTTATGCGCGAAGATCCGAAGTCGTGTGGCAGCGTAAGTCCCACCCTCGGCAATTTCGGAGTGGAACTCAAGGCCCTGGCTTACATACTCTCGATGGGTTGCGACGGCCTGGCTATGGCCGGCCCGCTGGCAACACTCAACGCCAACTATGTCAAGGAGGCCCTGCGCGATGTCTACAAACTTCCCGTTGACCGTGTGTGCAAGCATGAGTTTGTGTTCGACGGCCTTGCCGACAAGTCGACCGGTGTCACCACCCTCGATGTGGCCAAGCGCCTGCTTGATTACGGCTACCATGCTCCCACAATCTATTTCCCGCTTCTGTTCCACGAATCGCTCATGATCGAGCCTACCGAGACTGAAAGCCGCGAGACCCTCGACGAGTTTATCGACGTTATGCGCCGCATTGCCGCCGAAGCCATCTCAGAGCCCGAAACTCTCAAGGCCGCTCCTGTCAACACCCCCGTGGGCCGTCCTGACGACACGAAGGCAGCTCTCGAGCCCGTGGTGACATTCTGCGGATGCTGAGCAAAAATCCCAACATTCGATAAATGACTCACGATCTTATCGTAATAGGCAGCGGCCCCGGCGGATATCCCGCCGCGGCCGCTGCTGCCGCTCAGGGGGCCAAGGTGCTCCTGATTGAGCGCGGAGAGCCCGGTGGCACATGCCTCAACCGCGGCTGTATCCCAACAAAGTGTCTGGCCCGCACCGCCGAGGTGGCTCTCACCGCCGCCGACGCATCGCGCTTCGGAATCGAAGTGGCCGGTTACACAGTCGACTATCCCCGTGCCGTAGCCCGCAAAGACGAGGTTGTGGCCGGTCTCCGCGAAGGAGTCCGTGCCGTGCTGGCAAAGGTGGAGGTTGTGGAAGGCGAGGCCCGTTTCACGGCAGCCGAACCGCTCACTGTGGCCGTGGGCAACGACCAATATTCAGCGCCCAAAGTGATCGTGGCCACCGGTTCGGCCCCCGCACGCCTCAATGTGCCCGGTGCCGAGCTCGCCATGACCAGCGACGACATCCTTCAGCTCACATCGCTTCCGGCATCGCTCGCCGTTATCGGCGGCGGTGTGATAGGTCTGGAATTTGCCTCGATTTTCGCAGCCCTCGGAGTGGAGGTTACCGTTATCGAATATTGCAAGGAAATCCTTCCTCCGTTTGATGCCGAGATCGCCAAACGTCTGCGCATGGCTCTGAAGAAACGCGGCATCACATTCGTGACCGGTGCCGGCGTTACAGCCCTGCGTCCCGGAATCGAGATCGACTATGAGGCCAAGGGTAAGACAACCACCATCACTGCCGAAGCAGCCCTGATGGCTGTGGGCCGCAAGCCGGTGATTCCTGAAGGCATGGAAATGCCCGGAGTGGAAATCACGCGTCGCGGCGTCACTGTCGATCCCACCACGATGGAAACCGGCCTCAAAGGTCTCTTTGCAGTGGGCGATGTCAACGGCATCTGCCAGCTGGCCCACGCTGCCACAGCTCAGGGCCTGAGGGCCGTGGGTCAGAAAGTTGACCTTGAGCCTGTGCCCGCAGCGGTGTTCACCGTACCCGAGGCTGCCATGACAGGCCTCACCGAGCAGCAGGCTCTCGATGCCGGCTACAATGTCAAGATTGGCAAGGCAACCTTCCGTGGCAACGGCAAGGCGCTCGCCGAGGGTGAGACCGAAGGACTGGTGAAGGTGGTGATTGATGCCAATTCAGGCCGCATTCTCGGTGCCCACATACTTGGCCCGCACGCAGCCGATCTTATCCATGAGCTCTCGCTGGCGATTGCTGCCGGTGTTACCGCCGAGACGCTCCATCAGGCTGTTCACGCACATCCCACACTTGCCGAAACCGTCGCTCACGCCTGCCAGGCCTGAGCTGACCCTCCGTCTGCAATAACACCTTAAAAAGGTTTCTGAGATATTGAACTGCATTCCCTCAGTTTGGGAGTGCAGTTCAATTGTTATTTTTGTGTGAATACTTTTCAACGGGTTTCTATAAAAAGTTGGAGGTATTAGAAATAATACCTATCTTTACGTCGATAATTATTGAGCGTTATGCCTGAACTGTTTAGATACGCAGGATTTGTATTCTTCTTCTTTAGTCGTGAACATGAACCTATCCATATTCATGTTGAAGGTAATGGAGGTAAGGTGATTTTTGATATAGTAAACGGCGAACTGTTGCAGCGGGAATTGCATAATATAAAGTCCAACGACCTGAAGCGCATCAAACGTTTTGCTGAGCTGAATAAGGAGATTATTATAGAAGAGTGGAACAAACGTTTTGGAAATACCGAGGACTGAATTATGAAAATCAATAGAATTTATTTTACTGATACCCACATCGTCGGGGTTGATGAAACGGGTAAGGAGTGGATGCAGTCTCTGTTGTGGTATCCCGGCTTGAGAAATGCTTCGAGTGAGCAGAGAAATAACTATGAAGTGGGATTTGATGGATTCCATTGGCGTCAGGTCGACGAAGATGTCAGCTTTGAAAGCTTCTTTTATGAAGATGCCGAGCCTACCCCGTTACAACGGTTTTTCCTGACACATAAGGAAATAAAAATTTCTGAATTTGCAAAAATGATAGGGCTCGACGCAACTTTGCTGCGGAATTACATAAACGGCTTCAAAAAGCCATCACGTGCTCGGGAGCAGGAGATATTGCAAGGTATCCATTCTCTGGGACAAGAATATGCGGCTGCCGCTTTCTGAGGCGGCAGCCAAGTAGTTACTTCCGGTTGCATCCCGACAGGGTTTACCGTAAGCATAAACCATTATTTCTGCGGGTTGGCGGAAGCGCCGGATGCCGCAACTGACTTGCGCTCGGCAACCTCGACGAGGTAGACCGACACCAGCATCAGCGCGATAGCCAGGATCTGCCACCATGAGAAAAGATCCTGTCCCAGAATGTAGCTGGCAATGGTGGCAACGATCAGAATCAAGTCGCCGTAAAGCGCCACCACCGTGGCGGGAAGCACCTTGAGCGCGAAGTCCTGAAGCAGGTAGCTCACAGAGGATGGGAAGATCAGCACGAAGGCGAGAACAAGCATCGGGGTGGAGAACAGCCCCTGATGGAGCACAGGCGCGTGCCAGCCGGTGAAAATCACCACTACGGCTGCTGCGACAGCGCCGCCGAGGAATGTCCATTTCGACACAGTGGCGCTGCTCAGCCGCCTGAGATAGCGCTTCTCGATAACGAGATAGCCTGCGAAGAGAACCGACGAGGCAAGGCAGAACAGGTTGCCCTTCATTGGATCGGATGCCACGGCGCTGCTATGCTGGGTGAGGATGCAGAGCAGGGCTCCGCCGAAACCTATCAGAATTCCCAGCACCTTGCCGGTTGATATGCGCTCGGTGCGCATGCAAAGGCAGATGATGTAGACCCACACCGGCTGCAGGCTGATGAATATCGACGACGAGATGGGAGTGGTGTAGCTCAGTCCTTCGAGGAGAGCCCACATATAGCCGAACACAAACACCACTCCGACACCGAACAACACCACAATGTCGCGGGCCGTCGGCTTGGCAAACTTGTTGCGGGTGAAGAAGCCCCACACCCAAAAAAACAATGATCCGAACACCAGTCGCATCACCACGCCCGACATTGCTCCCATCCACGTTGGCAGCAGATAGCGCAGCGCATTCTCATTGAGGCCCGAAAAGATTTTCGAGGCCCCCATTTCCAAATTTCCTCTGAGTCTTGGTTGCATAATGTGGCTATGCCGCATGGGAGCGGCATTCACAAATTATAACCGCGCCGCAACCGTTATGGTTCAGGGCGCAGAAGGTAAAAATCAATTGTAAGGGGGGTGATGGAGAGGATCAGTTGTCGCGGGTGATTATGTAATCGAGCAGCGAGATGAGCGCCTTGGCCTCGCGTCCGTCGGCAGCTTCGCCAAGCATCGCCACAGCTTCATCGCGCAGACGGTTCATGGTGGCGTAGGCATATTCTATGCCGCCCGCCTCTTTTGCAAAGTTGATCAGATCGGTGATGTCGCCGGGGGTCAGCTCCTCTTTCATCACTCTGAGCGACATCTCCTCGCGTTGGGGATGGTTTGACGAAGTCAGGGCATTGAGCAGCGGGAGGGTAACTTTGCCTTCGCGCAGATCGTTGCCGGTGGGCTTGCCAATGCGGCCATCCTCGAAGTAATCGAAAATATCGTCCTTGATCTGGAAGCAGAGGCCCAGGCGATATGTGAAATCGCAGAGGGCCTTGAGACGGGGGTCATCGCTTGCCACCCCTACGGCAAAAGCGCCCATGGTGACGCAAGCCACGAAAAGCGATGCCGTTTTGCGGGCAATGACGGTGAAATAGTCGTCTTCGGTCAGGCGGTGAAAGCGGGCGTTGTAAATCTGATCCATCTCGCCAACCGAGAGCTCCCTGCCGAGCGATGCCAGCTCGCTGACAATGCGCAGATCGCCCGTGGTGATGGCCTCCTGAAGCGACGACGATACGAAAAAGTCGCCAACAAGCACAGCGATATGATTGTCCCACACGCTGTTGATCGTGGGGCGGTTGCGCCGTTTGTCGCTGTCGTCAACAACATCATCGTGGATCAGGGTGGCATTATGAAGCATCTCCACAGCTGCCGCGGCACGGATGGCACGATCGGTCACAGCCCCGGCAAACATGCGCGACGACAGCAACACAAGCACCGGACGTATCTGTTTGCCTTTCGACGAGAGATAACCGTCGATCACACGGTTCATCAGCTCGTTGTCGGAGCGCAACGATGCTGAAATATGATCGTTGAGGCGCTCGAGTTCAGGTTGGATCCGTTGGCGGATTGCTTCAAGTGGGGTGGTCATAATCGACCGCAAAATTACTGAAAAATTCTTATATTACATTCAAATCAGCCGCGAAATCACACTTGTGTACGGCGCCTGAAAATCCGTGCGACGATGATCGAGATGGCGCCGTCGCCGGTAACGTTGCAGGCTGTGCCAAACGAGTCCATCGTTATGTAAAGGGCGATCATCAGGGCGTTGTCGCCTTCGGTGAATCCGAGCATCGAGCTCAGGAGGCCGAGCGAGGCCATGATCGCTCCGCCGGGTACACCCGGGGCGGCGATGATGGTGACCCCCAGCATGCAGATGAAGCCGGCAAACATTCCGAACGAGTAGGGAAGGCCGTTGACGAGCATAAGCGCCACCGCACACGCCACTATCTTCAGTGTCGATCCGCTCATGTGGATCGTTGCGCAGAGCGGAATGGTGAAGCCGGCTATCTCGCGCGGCACCCCCATGGCGACAGTGCGCTCGAGCGTTACGGGAATCGTGGCGGCCGACGATTGTGTTCCTAAAGCGGTGAAATAGGCCGGGAGCATGGTGCCCAGAAGCTTGAACGGATTCCTGCTGCCGGAGGAAAAGAGGGCGGCCACGCCATACTGAAGCACAAGAATGCCTATGTGCATCGCGAAGATCACGGCGATGATTTTTGCGAAGGTGCCCAGAATGGGGCCTACCTGCCCGGCGACGGTGATGTTGAGGAATATTCCGAAAATATAGAGCGGCAGCAGAGGGATTATGACCCGCTCGATCACCATCACGATAACTGAGCGCAGGTTGTCGAGCACACCCTTCAGGGGATTTTCGGGAGGCAGCACAGCCGTGCCCAGGCCAAGGATGAACGAGAGGATGAGCGAGGCGCTCACCGTCATCAGCGGCGTCATTTCCATGGTGAAGTAGGGGAGCGGTCCCGCAGCATCTTCCATTGTTGCGATGCCGGGCATGCGGGTGACCAGCGAGGGAAATACGGCGTCGCTGATCAGGTAGCTGCCGAAACCGGCAACGAGGGTGGCGCCGTAGGCAACGGCTGCCGTCACGGCGAGCATCTTGCCCGCCCCGCGGCCAACATCGGCAATGGCCGGAGCAACGAAGGCAAGTATCAGCAGCGGGATGACGAACCCGAGAAACGATGAAAAGAGGGAGTTGAACGTGGCAAACACCCGTGCTCCCCACAGAGGCATGACATAGGCTGCGCCGATGCCGAGCAGAATTGCTATGATGATCCGGACCAGCAGTCCCGGTTTTTTGAATTTCATGGCGTTAAACAAAGGTTATTTCCGGCCGAAATCTGCCGGGATTTCGCCCCAGCGGGTGGTGTCCCACTTGAGGATAGGATTGGTGATTGAATGTGTGGCGAGCCATGCTTCGGCGCGTCTCACAAGGTTGAGAATCGGTCCGTTTGATGCTGTGGGTGTGATGGTGGTCTTGGCATGGCGGTTTCTCACCCAGGCAAGGGCGGTGCGGCTGTCGGTGTAGATTGTGCGGCCAGGTTGCCCGAGCTTTTCGAGAAGGGCGAGGGCATGGACCAGTGCGAGAAACTCGCCGATGTTGTTGGTGCCGTCGGCGAGGGGACCGATGCGGAACACCCGCTGCCCTGTGCCTACCACCACTCCCTGATACTCCACCGGGCCTGGATTGCGCGAACACGCGGCGTCGACCGCCAGCGCGTCGAGGCGTATCTCAGGAAAATCGGCATAGTTCACCATCACGGGAGAGTGAGAGGCGATGGCCTTGATTATGCCGAGGTGATCGCGCGGATCGCCGCGATAGGCTTCAATGGCCGCTTGCTGCGAGGGGAAGCTCTTGAACTTGGCGTCGGGATAGCCTTCAACCTGTTCGCGGGCGTCGTCCCATGAATCGAACACCCCGGTGTGGTGACCGTTCCACACAACATAGAATTTCTTTGACTTCATGGCCTCTCAGGAGAGTGTCAGATAGATGTTGATGTCGGTTGACTTGCCGCCGGCACAGCGTGCCACAACAGGATTGACCACCCTACCCATGAATGTGTAGACGGCGCGCCGCAGCCCCGGAATGATCCGCAGGGCATTGTCGACGCTCTCGCAAGGAAGAATCTGGTCAAAGAGGGTTATGAGCGAGTTGCTCAGGGCCATCGCCGCCGTGCGCCCGACGGTACCCCCGGGATTGGTGAGGCAATGGCGCGATTTGCCTTTCATTGCCCGCATCAGGGCCTCGGCATCGTTGAGGTCAACCTTAGGCAGCGAGGGGAAAACACGGGTGCCTGAGGTGAGATCAACCGCCACAACTCCCTGCTTCATCTGGGCCACAAGGTCGGCGCCGATCTCCACCCGTGATTCCGTCGGGGTGGCTATCACGACATCGGCGGTGCGCAGGGCGTTGAAGAGCACATGGGGATGGATTGCCGATCCGATTGTGCCTGGACCGAGGGTGAGTACAGCGCGCCGCAGAGAATAGGCATCGTTGTCAAACATTCTCACCGTGGCCCCCAGCCCGAGAGCCGAGCGAGCCGCCGCGCAGGCAGCGATGCCTGAACCGATCAGCGTGACCTCGCAGGCAACGATGCCCGCAATTCCTCCCAGCAATATTCCCTTTCCGTGGGCCGGATCGGCAAGAATTGCCGAAGCCGAGGCAACTGCCGCGCGCCCGTCGATCTCAGCAAGGATGTCGGCAAACGGGGTTAATCCGCGCTTGTCTTCCACAAGATCGAGAGCCACAGCTGTGACACTTCGCCGCAGCAGTTCGGCTATTGCAAGGGGATCCTGCATTTCGGGATGGAGCAGTGTCAGCAGCAGGGCGCCGCGGCGCAGTTTACGGGCATCGGGGGCGGTGAGTGGCGCCGGCGATATGACTATGTCGCAACCGAGGGTTTCGGCGCGGCTCACCACCGATGCGCCCATGCGGGTGTAGCGGGCGTCGGTGTAGCTGATGCTCTCCGGTCCACCTTGCTCGATCTTCACCTCCAGACCCCGCTCAACAAGCATGCCGGCCCCCTCGGGGGTGAGCGGAAAACGCTTCTCGGCGGCCTGATTGCTTCTGGGTACACCAACACTCAGGCGGCGCGGTGCCGTCAGCACTGATTCCGGCATGGGCCGGGGAGCGAATCCATAATTATCGGTTGTCATTTTGCTGGATTGATAAATTGGGCAATAAACCGCTCCACGCTTTCGCTGACTTCACGTGGCGTTTCGAGCCGCGACGAGTCAAACCTCGCCCGGGTGTGGCTGTAGTGTGGCTCACGCTCCCTGAGCATCTCTCCCACGCGCACGGCAAGCTGCCGCGGCGAGAGCCCGTCGACGAGCGGGCGCTTTCCGGGTTCCAGGGCAAGGCGCCTCAGCAGCACTTCGGGCTTAGCCTCGAGCCAGACGGTCAATCCCCGGTTGTTCATCAGGTCCATGTTGGTGCCGAAGCAGGGTGTGCCCCCGCCGCAGGCCACGATCAGGTCTGACAAGGCGCACACTTCGGCCAGCACATCATGCTCAATCTGCCTGAAGCGGGCCTCGCCTTCGCGGGCAAAGATCTCGCTGACCGAAGCTCCGCAGCGCTCTTCGATCAGCTCGTCGAGATCCACAAACCTCATTCCCGTGGCCGCGCCGAGCGCGCGCCCCAGGGTGGTTTTGCCTGACCCCATGAAGCCTATGAGAAAAATCGGTGACATGTTTTGCGGTTTTGGCAAATTTCGCAAAAAAATCAGTTTTGAGCAAACCCATGGCCTCCTATAAGGCGTTATACTGAAAGAAAAAACATCAAAACTTCCTCCAATGAAAGAAATCAAGCTCACTCAGGTTCGCGAAAATCTCGTGAAACTTATATCGAAAGACTGGATGCTCGTTACAGCCGGCACGGCTGATTCCTACAACATGATGACGGCCTCCTGGGGCTTTATGGGCGAAATGTGGGGCCACGATGTGGCCGAGATCGTTGTGCGCCCCGAACGTTACACAAAAGAGTTCATTGACCGGACCGGCAGGTTCACGCTGACATTTTTCCCCCATGAGATGACGAAGGCTCTCGAATATATGGGAACCCACAGCGGTCGCACCAGCGACAAGATGCGCTATGAGCCTCTGCGTCCCGAGGTGCTCCCCACCGGGCAGATCACATTCTGCGGTGCGCGCCTGGTGGTGGAATGCGACGTTGTCTATCATGATTCGCTCGATGCCGACAAATTCGTCAACCCCGACCTCTACAAAACCTGGTATGGCGAACGCGGAGGTCTCCATGAGCGCTATTACGGCAAGATTGTGCGTGTCTGGGCAGCCGATCCTCACATCACCACCGACTGATAGCCGCCGGAAAATTACTCGATTCAGGGTATTTCACACAACTCTGCCTTTCTCTAATTTTGCATCGGATAATAAGCAACGATTAGGAGTAAACAGCAGGAAGGAGCCGGCAGAGTGTGTTGCCGCTCCTTCTTGCGTTTAATAAAAAAGGATACTATCTTTGCAACCGTATGACATCCACGACGCCGACCCAACGCCGCGCCCTGCTTATAGTCAATCCCATTTCAGGCACTTCGTCAAAAGAGGGCCTGCAGCAGCTCGCGCAGGAGCGCCTGTGCCCCGCGGGCTATGATCTGGAGGTTGTTGCCACCTCGGGCCCGGGCGATGCCACAGAGATTGCCCGGCGCGCATGCGACGACGGATTCGACACCGTGATTGCTGCCGGCGGTGACGGTACGGTCAATGAAACCGCAATGGCAATGTGTGGCCGCAAGGCTATTTTCGGCATCATTCCCTGCGGATCGGGCAACGGCCTGGCGCGCCATCTCAACATTCCTGTCGACGCAGCCGAAGCGCTCGATGTCATTGTGGCTGGCCATCATATCGCGGCCGACAATGCCACCGTGAACGGGCGGCCGTTTTTCTGCACGTTCGGAGTGGGGTTTGACGCGGCCGTGAGCGAGGACTTCGCGCGGCGACCCAAGCGCGGTAAGCTTATGTATGTGCGCTCGGCGCTGGCCACCTTCGCCAAGTATCATCCTCAAACCTACACAATCTCGGCCAACGGGCATGTGCTGACCGAGAAAGCGTTTCTTGTGGCGGTGTGCAACGCTTCGCAGTATGGCAACAACGCCTATATTGCTCCCGAGGCGTCGATCACCGACGGCCTGCTCGACGTCACGATCGTTCATTCGGGCCCGCTTCCGTCGATGGCTCTGATGGGGCTCGACATGATGACGGGATATATCAACCGCAATACGCTGATCCACACTCTGCGCACGTCGTCGCTCACAATCACCCGCCGCAAACCGGGCCCCGCCCATATTGACGGCGAACCGGTCAATTTTGAGGAGCAGATGGAAATCAAGTGCCATCCCGGGGTGCTCAACGTCTTCACTCCCGGCGAACAGACGGTTCGTCCGCTGATCACTCCCGCCACCTCGTTTATCCGCGACGTGCGCCTCACTCTCCGCCACTTCCTCAACGGCGAATAATCGCCCTCGTTCCGCCGAAAGTTACAGGAAAACAGAACCGGCACCCCTCATGGCCTGAGGGATGCCGGTTGAACTATCTGTGTGCCTTGCGTTGATTTATTCGCTGATGCGTGAGCGGATAGCGGCAGTTTCGGCCTCATAGCCGGGTTTTGCCAGCAGGGCGAACATGTTTTTCTTGTAGGCTTCGACTCCGGGCTGGTTGAAGGGGTTCACTCCGAGCATGTAGCCGCTGATGCCGCATGCCTTTTCAAAGAAGTAGATCAACTGGCCGAGGTAGCGTTCCTCAAGAGCGGGGATGGTGATGCGCAGGTTGGGCACGCCGCCGTCAATGTGAGCCAGACGGGTGCCGAGCTCAGCCATCTTGTTGACTTCGTCGATACGCTTGCCGGCGATATAGTTCAGACCGTCAAGATTGTCGGCATCGGTGGGGATGGCGAGGGTGTGGCGCTGGGTTTCGACAGAGAGCACTGTCTCGAAGATGGTGCGCTCGCCGTCCTGAATCCACTGGCCCATGGAGTGGAGGTCGGTGGAGTTGTCGACGGCGGCGGGGAAGATGCCTT
>CAZKXM010000027.1:0-2498 GCA_964556785.1 uncultured Bacteroides sp.
GAGATGTTGCGGGCAGTCTTCTCTGAACGGGTCTTTACGATGAAGCTGCCGAATCCGCGAAGATACACGTTCTCGCCGTGAGCGAGTGAATCTTTAACGACTTCCATGAATTTTTCAATGGTGTCGAGCACATTAGCCTTGTCGATGCCTGTCGACTTGGAAATCTCGTTTACAATGTCGGCTTTAGTCATTTTTTTCTTGCGGTTTATGTTTATTGGTAAATTTCTTAGGTTACTCGGATTGATCGCCTCACAGGGCTCAGCCCCGTTAAGCAGGTGCAAATATCGTAACTTTTTTTGAAATAGACCACGTTCTGCCGCGAAATTTTTTAATAAATCTCACTTATGCAACATTTTGAGTGAAATTTGCCGACGCTTCAGCGGTTCGGAGGCGTTTGACGGCCGCTATCGTGACAGGAAGGATCAGAATTTCGTAAACGGTTTTGAGCAGTGTCTGGGTTATGATCAGCATGGCGATCGAGCTCCACGACAGCACTCCGCCAAAGGCTAACGGGAAGAAAATCAGCGAGTCGGTTCCTTCACCCCAAAGGGTCGACATGATGGCGCGAAATGAGAAACGCCCGCGTCCGTCGCGCGCCTTCATCCTGTGCATCACCCACGCGTTGATCATCGAGCCACACACGAATGCAAGGAAGCTGGCACACAGAATGCGCGGCGCGGCGCCGAAAATCAGCTGCATCGCATCCTGGCCCTGCCAGTCGGCGTTGCCGGGAAGCCAAAGCCCAACCTGCAGAAGCAGGGTGACAAGGAGGTTCATTGCAAAGCCCAGCCAGATGACAAGGCGGGCCTTCTTGAACCCGTACACTTCCACAATGCAATCGTTGATAATGTAGGATAGCGGAAACACGATCACTCCGGCTGTAATTGTGAGCGGGCCGAGATCAATCGTTTTGATCTCCATCAGGTTGCTGACGATCAGACACACGCAGAACAGCAGTGTCAGCAGCAGGAATGTTACCGAAACAGGTTGCTTCATGATTTGAGAGAGGTGAACAGGTCGATAAGCTGCCTGTAATGTACTTCAGGTGAGTAGAGTGAGTCGATGCGCGACGAAGCCTCGGCCCCGAGACTCACTGCCAGTGCCGGATTGCCGGCAATTTTCATGGCTGCTTCGGTGAGCGAGTCGGGATCGCCGGGAGTGAAGGTGAGCCCGGTCACTCCATCCTCGACGGTTTCGAGCAGCGAGCCTATGCGCGAAGCGATTACAGGCTTTGAAAATGCGAAGCTCTCGAGGATTACATTGGGAAAATTGTCATACCATTCCGACGGAACCACTGTGGCCAGGCATGAGCGCAAATAGGGAACCATCTGATCAAAAGGCATGAAGCCAAGAAATTCAATCTTGTGTTCACGCCCGGCAAGATAGCGCTTGAGCTTACTCTCCAGATCGTCGGCCGAAGTGCCGATAATTTTCAGCGGCAAGCCTGACTTGGCAAACGATTTTACCAGTGTCCACAGCCCTTTCTGTTCGGCTATGCGGCCGGTGTAAAGGAAGAAAGGCTCATAGGAAATGTCGGTGCCTTCGGGCCTCACACCGTTGTAGAACGTTGGGATGTGGTGGAGCTTTTCAGCGGGTATGCCATATTGCTTGAGCTTTCCGAGGGTGAACGACGACGGCACCACGAATGCATTGATCTTGGCGGTGGTGTGGAGCGAATCGTGAAGTTTCTTAGCTCCGAGTTTCATGGCCGACATCACGGTCGATCCGTGGACACACTTGTTGCGTATGGCCGTGAGCGAATTTCCGCTAAGGCATTCCTCGCATATCTTCCCCTTGGAGAAGAACAGAGCGTTGGGACACATATACTGGAAATCGCTGATGCGGTGAACCACCGGAATGCCGCGCTTTCGGGCCGGCCCGAGAATGCTTGGCGAGATCTTGTTGTGATACTGCATGATGTAAACCACATCGGGCTTGAAATCATCAAGAAATGCAGCAAACTTGGTTCGGGCCTCGCCCGACCAGAACATCCGTGACAGCGATTTGACCGCCTTGGCAGGACCAAGCGAGGTTTTGTCGCCGAAATGCACTTCATCGTCAACTGCGTCAAGAAAATAGCGGTCATAACGCGGCTCGGGAACATTACGGGAGTTGCGGATGCTGAAAGGGGCGGTGATGTGTCCGTTCTTCTCCAATATTTCCTTGATATTGAAGAAGTAACGTTCGGGCCCGTCGCCGGGGAAGTATCGGTAGTGAACGAGTGCTATTTTCATAGTAGGCGAGTTGAGCCTGCAAAGTTACTGATTTTTTGATGAAAAATTTCTAAATTTGCGATTCTTAAGTATTCTTATGCAATCAATCCGCCAGCTATATAAAATTGGCTATGGTCCGTCGAGCTCCCACACGATGGGCCCTCACCGGGCCGCCACTCTATTCAAGTCAGACCTTGAAGGCGCTGCATCGTGCCGCGTTACGCTCTACGGAGCTCTTGCCGCAACGGGCAAAGGTCACCTTACCGACAAAGCCATCCTCGACGT
>CAZKXM010000027.1:2598-20677 GCA_964556785.1 uncultured Bacteroides sp.
GAGGAGTCGGGCTACAGCTTCTGGGAATATGTAGGGATGACCGAAGGTCCTGAAATCTGGGACTATCTTGCCGAGGTGTGGAAAGTGATGCAGGAAGCTATCGAGCGAGGTCTCGAAGCCGAGAGCGTTCTCCCCGGAGGGCTCGGAGTCAGACGCAAGGCCTTGAGCTATTATCTTCATGCAGGAGGGCAGGCAGCATCGCTGAAAAGCCGCGGGCTGGTCTATGCCTATGCTCTGGCTGTAAGTGAGGAGAATGCGTCGGGCGGAAAAATCGTTACGGCGCCTACCTGCGGCTCGTCGGGTGTTCTTCCGGCTGTGCTGTATCATCTTCACAAGTCGAAAGGCTTCAGCGACAAGCGCATCCTTAGGGCTTTGGCAACCGCCGGACTGTTCGGAAATGTGGTGAAACACAACGCATCTGTGTCAGGAGCCGAGGTGGGGTGTCAGGGCGAAGTGGGTGTGGCATGTGCCATGGCCGCCGCTGCGGCCTCCCAGCTTTTCGGAGGCAGCCCCGCACAGATCGAATATTCGGCCGAGATGGGTCTGGAGCATCATCTCGGGCTGACGTGTGATCCGGTGTGCGGTCTGGTTCAGATTCCATGTATCGAGCGCAACGCATACGCAGCCGCCCGTGCGCTTGACGCGAACCTCTATGCGGCCTTTACAGATGGCAAGCATCGCGTTGATTTTGACCGGATTGTGGCGGTGATGAAGCAGACCGGACACGACCTGCCGTCGCTCTACAAGGAAACGGCGCTGGGCGGACTCGCTGCCACCCAGCATTCAATGCCCGATCAGAGACCGGTGTAATCCCTGAACCAGTTTATTGTTTCTTCAACACCCCGGCGGAGGGGTGTGCGAGGGTTGAAACCGGTGGCTTCAGTAAGAGCCGAGCAATCGGCCCATGTCCTGACAACGTCGCCGCTTTGCATGGGCATCATTATTTTCTTTGCCTGGCGGCCGGTGGCGCGCTCGATCTCGGCAATGAAGTCCATCAGTCTGACAGGTGCCGAATTGCCGATGTTATACACCCTGTAAGGCGCCGATGAAGTGGCCGGGTCTGGATTCTCGCTGTTCCATTCGGGATCGCGCTCGGGGATAATTGTCATTATCCTGACTATACCTTCAATGATGTCGTCGATATAGGTGAAATCGCGCTCCATGTCACCGTTGTTGAACACCTTGATGGGTTCACCTGAAAGGATTGCGTCGGCAAAGAGATAGGGCGACATGTCGGGTCGTCCCCATGGACCATAGACGGTGAAAAAGCGTAATCCAGTGGTGGGCAGTCCGAATAGATGACTGTAGGTGTGTGCCATCAGCTCGCCGCTTTTCTTTGTTGCGGCATAGATGCTGACAGGATGGGCGAGAGAGTCGTGCTCGCTGAAAGGAACCTTGTTGTTCAGGCCGTAGACACTGCTTGAGCTGGCATACACAAGGTGTTTCACTCCCGTTTTGCGACAACCCTCAAGAATGTTGAGAAAGCCGTTTATGTTGCTTTCAATATATGCCCGGGGATTTTCGATTGAATAACGCACTCCGGCCTGCGCAGCGAGATTAACGACAATATCGAAATTGTTGGCGGCAAAGAGAGCGTCGGTAGCCTGGGTGTCGGCAATGTCGATGCGACAGAATGTGAAATCCGGATTCGATGAGCCTTCAGCCTCTGTGTAGCCAAGGTTGGCCAGACGGGCATGTTTCAGGGCAGGGTCGTAGTAGCTGTTGAGATTGTCAATTCCGGTAACCTTATGGCCGTCGTCAAGAAGACGCTTGCACAGATGATAGCCTATAAATCCGGCGGCGCCGGTCACGAGAATCTTCATAGCTTTCAGTGTGTGAGAATGGATTTATAGAGTTCCTCGGTTTGCTTGGCGATTGCATCCCAGTTATAAGGCTCGAGATTATATGCCCTCGGTGTGGCTTTCGCGGCCAGTTTGCGGGTGATTAGCCGTGAGAGCGCATCAACATCACCGACGGGGAAAATATCGGCTTCGGTCACGTTGTCGATGCGGCAGGCGGGAATGTCGCTGACGGCGATGTCGAGCCCGTAGCTCATTGCTTCGAGCAGTGCTATGGGCAGTCCTTCATGGTAAGAAGGCATTGCGAAAAGAGCCGCATTGGCCATCAGCTGCCGCATCTTTTCACCGCGAATGAATCCGGTGAGTACAACTCCGTTTTCACGCGCCATTTTCTTCAGGCTCTCGGAGTAGGCCGAAGGGTGATCGGCGTCGCCGGCAATCGCGAGACTGTAGCCCTCGGGAGCAGCCTTTGCGAAAGCGTTGATGAGATCGTGAAACCCTTTTTCCTCGACGAAACGCCCGATCGCCACAACATATTTACCGGGTTCAAGACCAAGCGATTCAACATAGTCTTTGCGATCATCAGCGGCAGGCGGGTTGACACCGTTGAAAATCAATGTGGTGTCGGTGCGGCCATACTTTGTCGAGAGAATGTTGGCGATTACGTTGGAGATCACTATCACGCGGTTGCTGAAGCGCGCACCCATCCGCTCGCCTGTCCGCAGCACGAACTTGGCTACTTTGCCCCACTTCTGACGGTCGTAGTCGGGGCCATGGTTGGTGGTCACTACCTTGAAGCCCATCAGCCGGGCGAGAGGAGTGAGCAGCGCTGGACCGACGGCATGGATATGAACAATGTCGGGTTTCTCGCGGCGGGCCCTCATCAGCGCGCGCCATGTGTGGACGATAGCTTCGAGGCTCTTGCGACGGGGCGTGGGGATGCTGACGAGCCTAACACCGCGATATTCACTCCCAGGCACGGTGACGTAAGGCTCCCGGCACGCAACAGTCACGTCGTGGCCCATGGCCGCGATCCGGGGGTAGAGCTCCTGGCAATGAGTCTCTACACCTCCCTGAATTTCGGGAATGCCCCTTGTGCCGGTTACAAATATCTTCATTTCTTTTCAGAATGTTTCCGCAGGTTCCCTTGCTCGGGATCCTGACCGACGTCGTGCCATTTGGGCTCGATGCAAGCCGGCAGTCCGCGCATTGAACGCAACTTGTTGGTCACGGCCCACTTGAGCGGATGCTTGATGTATTTGTGCATCACGGGAGACGCCGTTCCCACCATCCAGCAGTTTTTGGGGCATTTTCTGACGAGATCCCTCACGCGTTGCGCCTGCTCGCTGGTCCAGATTTCCATAAACGGCGCATCGTGGATGTTGCCCATCGACTCTTTCCAGTATTTCTCCTCAAGACCGTTGCAGGGATAAACCTCTCCCCATGGGTCGATGAAAAAATTGGTTCCGCCGGCCTCGCAGGGGAGCATGCGCCGGTTGCCGTCGATATAGTTGATCAACCCCATGTTGAACCATGCCCTGAACCACGATTTGGGATGGTTTTCCTTGAGCTGCATCTCGATAAGCTTGCGGAAATTGTCGGTCACCTCATCGCGGTTGGTGATGGCGTTGTCCTCTTTGTGGAAATAGTAGGAGTTGTGAAACGATGCTGTGGCAAACTCGAGCCCGAGCTCTTTCGATAGCTGATAGAGCGAGAGCATGTCGGCCGAGTTCTTGTTTGACACCGTGCAGCCAAACCCTATATCCTTCAGCCCCATCTCCTTAAGGCGAAGCAGCGTGCGCAGGCCGCGGTCAAATCCGCCCTTGCGGCCACGGAGCTCATCGTTTTTCTCGCTGAGGCCCTCGATTGAGATGCGGATACCGATGTTGGGGAAACGCTTGGCCAGCTCGATCACACGATCCTCAAACCATCCCGAGGTAGAGATAACGATGCGCGGGGCATGACGATAACACTCCTCCACAATCTCGGGCAGGTCTTCACGGATAAAAGGCTCGCCACCGGTGAGATTGATAAACTTGAGTTTGGGAAGCGACTTCAGGTCGGCCGCCTTGATCTCCTCCTCACGCTTGGTGGGAAACTGCCAGATATTGCACATCTTGCACTGCATGGGGCAGCGGTATGTCAGAATTATCGAAGCATCGGTGGGAACGGGTACAGCCATGAAGCGTTAGGTTTTTCTTTCTGGGATGGTTTTGTTTGCAAATTTACTGAATTATGGTGTGAATCCCTATATTTTCGGGGAATAATTGTTAAATTTGGGCCTGAAATCACTCATTAAAATGGAAAATCAAACCACTGTTGCAACCGATCTGATGGCGTTTCTCGACGCCTCACCGGTTAATTTTCTTGCGGCCAAGGAGGTGAGCAGACGGCTCGATGCTGCCGGATTCAGCGAACTTGACCCGCGCGAGGCTTGGAGTCTTAAGGCGGGCGACAAGCGCTATATTGTCAAAAACTCATCGGCTGTAATGGCTTTCGTAGTGGGCGATGGCGGCCCCGACGCTGGTTTCAGGATCGTTTCTGCCCACAGCGATTCGCCCGGCTTCCGCATCAAGCCTCATCCCGAAATGCTTTGCGAAGGCAATGTCGTGAAACTCAACACGGAAGTGTATGGCGGCCCGATTCTATACACATGGTTTGACCGTCCGCTTTCGGTTGCCGGCAGGGTAGTGCTCCGTTCCGACGATCCTCTGAATCCACGCGTTACGACAGTGCATGTCAAGCGTCCGATCCTTGTCATTCCTCATCTGGCAATCCACTTCAACCGCGCCGTCAACGAGGGCAATCCCCTCTCCAAGCAGAAAGATATGCTACCGGTGCTCGGCATTATCAACGATGCCGCTGAGCGTGAGAATCTTATAGTTGAGCTAATTGCACGTGAGCTCGGAGTCGACAAGTCGGAGATCCTTGACTTCGACCTGAGTCTTTACGACGTTACTCCCGCATGCCTTACAGGCCTCAACGGCGAGTTTATTTCATCGGGACGCCTCGATGACCTCTCGATGGTGCACGCTGCTGTCACAGCACTGATGGCCGAGGCTGACAAGCCCTGCGCTCAAACTCGCGTTGCGGCGATTTTCGACAATGAAGAAACCGGAAGCGGCACCAAGCAGGGCGCGGCTTCTCCGCTGCTCAACGATCTGCTGCGCCGTGTGGCCGGATGTCTCGGCGGAGGCGAAGAGGAGTTTCAGCGCGGGGTTTGGAAATCGTTCATGATTTCGGCTGACAATGCTCATGCCGTGCATCCGAACTATCCCGATAAGCACGATCCTACCAACCATCCTGTTATCGGCGGCGGACCTGTGGTGAAGATCAACGCCAACTGCAAGTATATGACAGATGCCGATTCGGCTGCTGTGTACGATGAGATTTGCCGGCGTGCGGGCGTGCCGGTTCAGCGTTTTGTGAACCACAGCGATGTTGCTGGCGGCTCAACCTTAGGAAATATACTGACCTCGCAGATCGATCTTCGGGGCGTTGACATGGGGGCTGCCATATGGGGTATGCATTCCTGCCGAGAAACCGGAGCAGTTGCCGATCAGGAGTTAATAATCAAATCTTTCCGTGAATTTTACAAGCTATAAAATATGAGAAAAACAATTCTTGCTGCGCTGACACTCTTTGCAGCATCGGCATTTACAACAAATGCCGCTCCCGATCTCACCAAGATTCTTCAGGGACTGGGCAATGGCAAAACCAACAGTGAACAAACAACAGCCGCTCCTGAGCAATCAGCCGAGAAGAATGGCACTTCGGGACTGTCAGGGCTGCTCGAAGGCGCACAGTCGATCGGCAACAAGCTCGGCATTCTTCCTTCAAAAACCGTCACTATCGACTATCTCAAGGGTGTGTGGGAATACAAGAAGCCTGCCGTTGCCTTTCAGAGCGAGAACCTTCTGGCAAAAGCAGGCGGTGTGGCAGCTTCAGCCAAGGTTGAGAGCGAGCTCGCGCCTTATTACAAGAAAGTTGGTCTCGACAAGACCGTGCTCACCGTCAATGCCGACAGCACTTTCACAATGAAACTCGCCTACGGCCAGCTGACAGGCTCGATTTCCACCAATCCCGACGGAAAATCGCTGTCGTTCAAGTTCAAGGTTCTCGGTGTTTCGCTCTCGGCAATGAACGCTTATGTCAATGCAGAGACCAACAATCAGATGTCGATCACATTCGATGTGTCGAAACTGCTCCTTCTGGTAGAGAAAATCTCGGCCTTCTCAGGACAGACATCGCTCAAGACCCTCTCAACGCTGCTCAAGCAATATGACGGCATGACCGCCGGCTTCTACCTGCATAAGACAGCCGACGACCCCGCCAAACAGTAAGGCCTCTATTTGAGTTTGCGGTTTTCCCGACGGCGTTCGCTGTCAAACACCCATCCCCATTTGCAGAAGTAACGCGCCATGTTTATCATGTGGATGCGTAACATGCGTGGGGATGTGTAGCTTTGTGCGCGATGATCGTGGATAATCTCCACTTCAGGCCAATAGAGGGTTTGATAGTGGCGATGAATGCGGCGAGTCAGATCAATGTCTTCGGGATACATGAAAAAGCGCTCGTCAAACAGCCCCACGCGGCGGAGTGCCTCGGTGCGCAGTAGCATGAAGCTGCCCTGATGGTAAGGCACATCGAACGCTTTATTATGGTCGATGTGTTTGAGCAGATATCGGTCGTTGCGCCGTCGCATTAAGGCTGCCGGGAGAAAGCGCCGGCCAATCACGTCGATGGGTGCGGGCAGCCGCCTGACCGTCCATTGCATTGATCCGTCGGGATTAAGCACTTTGGGATGCAGTTGCCCCACACCGGGGTGCTGCTCCATGAAGCTGACCATGCGCGACAGCACATCAGGCTCGAAACGAACGTCGGAGTTAACAACCAGATGATAACGTACAGCCGGATCATCGACCACCTGTCGCAGCGCAATGTTATGACCCGCTCCGTAGCCGGTGTTGTCGTTCGGAATATACACCACCTTCCTGTGGCCCGCTGCGAGCTCACGGGTCGATTCGCTGCGCGAATTGTCGATAATGAAGATCCGGCTGACGATGTCGGTGTCGAGCGACTCCAGACATCGCGTCAGCTCGTCATTATCGGTATGATATGTGACTATCGAGACTGTTAGCACTGCTTTATTCAGGGGATGTTTATTATTACGGGTCGACTTTCAAAATTTACTCTCGACAGGGTGGTTACGGCAACCGTGCCGCTGAACCCTTCAGGGAGACTGATCGAGTTTTCACGGGTAACGGCAAATATACCCGCCGGGTCGGTGAGATTGATGTCGCGCTGTGCCGGAAACAGATAAACCACGCAACTTACGGCATCATCGGCCCTTTGCGCCTGGGCGGGCATCATCCATGAGAGGGTGTCGCCGGAGAGTCGTGGGAGAATTATCGGGGACGGCGATGTGGATGACAGAGTGGGGTAGGCGGGCGGGAGCGCATGTGAAGCGTGATAGGTTCCTTCCAGCCTGTCGGCCACACCCTTATGATTGTCGGCCACAAGAGCTGCCGGCCACCAGCAGGAACCTCCGAGACACTCAAGCTCGCGGGTGCGGGTGATTTTCCGGTGCAGTTCGTCGGGTTCCATTGTCACCTTGACATCCTGGCCCACAAACACAAGGCAATCGGCCGCCACATTTTCGTTCCACCACGTTGCGAGTGTTTCCCATCCTGCAAGTTTATGGTCGGTTGCCCAATAGAGTTGAGGAACGAGATAGTCGATCTGCCCAAGTTCGGCCCATAGGAGCACGTCGGCATAAAGGTCATCATAGTTCTGCAGGCCGCGTGTGTCACTGCCGCGCGGATCGGTGCGCTTGTTGCGCCATATTCCGAACGGACTGATGCCGAACCTCACCCATGGCTTTTCGTCCTTGATGGCTTTTGACACATCGGCAATCAGCCGGTTGACATTCGAACGCCGCCAGTCGGCGAGAGTCATCCCGCCGCCGGTGGCTTTGAACTGCTCCTCATCGTTGAATTTCATGCCCTTTACGGGATAAGGATAGAAATAATCGTCGAAATGAATTGCATCGATATCATATCGTTTTACGATATCGCGCGTCACATCAACGATCCATTGGCGGTTTGCCTCTATCGCGGGGTTAAAATAGAGGCGCCCGTTGAATTTCACAACCCGCTCGGGATGCCGCAGCGCGTAATGATTCTTGGGTAGAGTTTCACTTTTCGAGGTCGTGATGCGGTAGGGATTCAGCCATGCGTGGAGCTCCATGCCGCGCCGGTGGCACTCCTCGATCATAAATTCGAGAGGGTCCCAGTCAGCCTGAGTGCCGCACTGGCCCGTAAGGAAACGGCTTGTCGGCTCAAGGTTAGACTGATAGAACGCGTCGGCTGAAGGTCGCACCTGGAAAATCACGGCATTGATTCCGGCCCTGGAGAGGGCGTCGAGCCGTTCTGACAGCCACGCACGGTTTTCATCGGCACTGCGCTGGGCATAGTCATCGCGAAACACAGTCTGAATCCATGCTCCGCGAAATTCCCGCTTGGGCGATGTGGCCACTGCGGCAACTGCGCTCAGAATAACCGCTATGATCAGCAGTAACAGCGTTTTTTTCATGCCTTTTCGTCAAGTTCGAGCCATCGCAGCTCCTTTTCGTCTAATTCGTTACAGAGCGCGGCATAGCGGGCGCTACGTTCGGAAATATCTTCGGGAGTGCCACCCTGGCTGAACAGATTTTCTATTTCAGCCTTCTCGGCAGTAAGGGTGTCGATCTCCTTGCCGAGTTTCTCATACTCTTTACGCTCGGCAAATGTGAGCTTTGGCGCGCGCTCGGTGCGTTGTCTGGCGATTTTCGGTGTAGCCGCCGATGTTTCCTGCCGATGCTCTTTCTCGCGCTCGGTGCGCCATTGACGATACTCGCTGTAGGTGCCTGGAAAGTCTTTGACCGACCCGTCGCCTTCGAGCACAAAAAGATGGTCGACGATCGAATCGAGAAAAAAACGGTCGTGCGAAACAACGATCACGCACCCGGCGAAATCACGCAGATAATCCTCGAGAATGCCAAGGGTCACAATGTCGAGGTCGTTTGTCGGCTCGTCGAGGATAAGGAAGTTGGGGCTGCGCATCAACACCGCGGCGAGGTGCAGGCGGCTCCGCTCACCGCCGCTGAGTGTCGAGATATATTTCTGCTGGTCGGCGGGAGAGAACAGAAAATGAGTCAGAAACTGCATGGGAGTGTAGTGGCGGTCGCCGTTCACAACAACATCTTCGGCCAGCTCGGTGATTGCGTCGATCACCTTCTTTCCCGGATCGAGCGAGATTCCTTCCTGAGAATAGTAGCCGAATCTCACGGTGGTGCCCACATCCCAGCTTCCGCTGTCAGGCGCCACAAGGCCCTGAAGCATCTTGATGAATGTCGACTTTCCGGCACCGTTGGGCCCGATTATGCCGAGCTTCTCATAGCGGGCAAAGGTGTAGCTGAAATCGTCGAGAATCTTTTTATTGCCGAAAGCTTTGCTGACATTACGGGCTTCAAAGATCTTGGAACCTATGTATGACGCCTTGACTTCGAGCGACACGTTACGCTCGGTGAGGTTAACTTTTGAACGCTCCTTGAGGTCGTAGAACGCGTCGATACGGAATTTTGCCTTTCCGGCACGTGCCTGAGGCTGCCGGTTCATCCATTCCTGCTCCTTGCGCAGGGTGTTTTTAACTCTCGCAAGTTCGGCGCCCATGGCTTCGATACGTTCGGCACGGCGCCTGAGATAGAGATCATAGTTTCCCTGATGGATATAGATCGACTCTCGGTCAATCTCAATAACCTTGTTGCAGATGCGGTCGAGGAAATATCGGTCGTGGGTAACCATCAGCAATGTGACCTTCTGGCGCGACAGATATTTCTCGAGCCATTCAATCAGCTCGATGTCGAGGTGATTCGTGGGCTCGTCGAGAATCAGCATGTCGGGGTCGGCGAGAAGAATTGCGGCTATAGCGATCCTCTTTGCCTGTCCGCCTGAAAGGGTTGCCACCCGTGCGTCAAGATCTTTGACGCCGAGCTGATAGAGCATGCGGCTCATTCGGTCGTCGAAGTCCCAGGCGTTGCGGTCGGCGCCGGTTGCCGCCTCGCGACACGCTTCGCGAACGGTAAGGTCGCGGTTTATTTGCGGCATCTGTTCGAGATAACCGGTAGTGATGCCGTCGGCAAACGTAACTGTCCCCGAGTCGGGAGCCTCTTTGCCGGCAATAATGCTCAGCAGGGTTGTCTTGCCGGTGCCGTTTTTGGCGACGATACCGATCTTGTCGCCTTCGTTGACACCGAAGGTCACATCAGAGAATAGCATCCGTTCGCCATAGCTCTTTGTTAGTTTTTCAATCTGTAGGAAGCTTGCCATTTGACGGGATGGTGTCGGTTATGGAATCTGTGCTGTCGGCAGGGGTTGCCGATTTTTTACGCCGGAGCCGACGGATGAAATCAAACATATTGTCGAAATCGCGCTTGAACACAATGCCTACGCCCTGAGTGGTGAGTGCCGACTTCAGGTAATAGTTCTGATCATTGTAGCGATTATATGCCTTAAGGCGTATCGAACCTGAGCGGTTCAGAAGATATTCGATGTCGAAGTCACCGATAAACGAGTTGTCGTTGAGCGATTTGTCACGATAGCCGAAGTTGCCGTTGAGGAGCAGGCGGTTGTTGAGAAGGTGTGACGACAGAGCCACATCGACTTCAACGTCGCTGAAGTCGCCGCGGTCGCTGCGGATCGACGGGGCTATGCTGAATTTGTCGCTCAGCTGGCCGAGAATGTTGCTCAGCTGCGACGAAATTGTTGACGATGCAACCGACACCAGCTCATTGCCGCTGGTGGTGTTCATATAGTCGGGCGTATAGAATCGGTTGAGCGCAAGAAGATAGATGATCTGGCGGTTCATCATATCTTCGGTCGACACGATGGAGCGGACTTTACGGTAGGTATCCTGCGTGAGGGTGGGGAAGGCGAGGTCGAAGGCAATGTCGGGCGAGCGCATGTCGCCAGTCACGTTCAACACGGCGTGGACAGGCACATTGGTGCGGTTGAGTTCACGGTCCTGAAGGAATGACTCGTCAAGATCCGACAGGTTGGCGTTGAGGGCATAATAGGCCCGGATGTTAAGCTGAGCGGAATACGGATCGCCGTGAAATGATATCGAGCTGCCGTCTTCAATGGTGAACTCCTTGATTATGATGTCCTGCAGGGTGAAGTTGTATGATCCGTGGTTAAGGGTGTAGGTGCCATACATTTTCAGTTCTTCATTCGAGGAGTCGTAGCTCATGCGGATGTTTCCGCTGCCCGTAGCCTGAATTTTGTCGCCCCCTACGGGATCCATTATCAGGTTGATTTTAGCTGCGGGAGTGACATCGATGTTGAACGTCATCGCGTAGGCGGTTGGAATCTCCTCATTGGCTTTTCTGATTCGCTCACGCAAAGCCCTGACGATTTCAGGAACGGTGTCGGTCTGACCCGCCGACATTGCTTTCTTAAGTTCCGGAGGGGTTTTGTCGCGGAAGGTCAGGAAGTTGTAATCGGCTGCCACTTCGGCATCCGAGAGCACGAAGGTGAAATCGGTTCCTTCACCTGTTGCCATGTCGACGTTTATATCAACCTTTCCCGGTTCACCGGCAATTGTCACGGAACCCGTGCCGAAAACCTTTCCAAACCATGGATGCTCGGTGTTCTCGCGCATGTCGTAGGCCAGGAAATCGCGTGCGTCGGTCACTCGGAAAAGGAATCTTGGTTCCTTGAAGTCTTTGTGTGTCAGCAGGCCAGAGAGGGTTGCCGTGTGTCCGCGGTCATCGGTTATGGTGACTTTGTCGATTTCAATTCTTCCGGGGGCGATGTGAACGGAATCGGAGGTGTGATAAGTGGTGTTGGTAAATCCGATGTGCATTGCAAGATCCTCGCCATAGACATCGCCTGTCATGTCAAGGAGCTTGAAGGTGCCGTAGAGATGCGCGTCGCCCGAGGCATATCCCGATATGTCATCGCAAAATGCTTCCATAAAGGGCTGCAGGAACCCAACGGGAGCTTTGTCGGCCTTAAACCGGAAATCAAGCAGTTCCCTGGTGGGATGAACCGATCCGTTGACATAGCTGTGGCGCCCGTCGGGCTCGTCGATAACGGCATCGATCGTGATGTCGCCGGCGCCCTCGGGATGCCATGCGCTGCAGATGTGGCCGTCGCCCATCACACAGTGGTTGTAGCTCAGATTCTTGACAAAAAGATTGTCGGTAAACACCCGGGGTGTTTTGCTGAAAAGGCGTGATGCGTGAAACACTCCTGTTGCATCGCCTCCGAAGGAAACATTGGGAATGTTGAGCGTTTCAAAAACATAGTCGAGATTGATGTCGCGGAGGGTGAGAGTGAGCTGCGAGGTGGTGTCGCGCGAGGCTTCACCTTCAATGTTCACTAACTGATCGCGGTGTGAAATCCTGAAATCGTTGACCTTCACCCGGTTGTTGGCAATAGTGATGTCGGAAGGGGCAACGGTCCACACAGTGTCGTTAAACACAATCCGCCCCGGATTGACTCTTATTGTGGTAGAGAGCAGTGAATCACGTGCAAACGTGGTGGTGAACCGCAGCAGTCCGTTGTTCGGTTTCCGGCTCACGTTCCAGTCAACCGATGTGTCGTGAATGCCGTCGCGGCCGGTGCTCACAAGATTGAGTGTCATGGGGCCGGCCTTTGTGGGGAGTATAGTCGCTGCCGAGAAGTCGAGATTGCGGTTCAGACCGTTGGCGCTGATATGGAGAGCAGTACCTTCTATAAGCTTGTCTTTCTGCTGTAGATACGGGGCGATGATGTCAGCATCGATCGTGGCCGACGGGGCGTCGATGCTGCCGTTGAGCGTTACGGGAGTTATGATGCCGACCGGCAGATGGATAAACCTGCTCACGGGATTGTCTGGTTCGACAACAAGGCTGAGTGTCATTGTGTCGTCGCCCAAAGGAATCTCTGCTTCATGCCGGGGGAAAATCTCGGGATTGATGCGTGCCAGAATCCCTTTTGCCGACTTGATGAGGGTGGCGAAGCGGAATTTGCCGTCAATGTGGCCGTTGATCACCTCGCTTGCAATTTCAAGATGACGTCCCGCTGTGTCGGTGAGTGCCGAAAGCGACACCTGCCGCAGCTTCAGGTCGGGATCCTGAGGGTTTGAAGGATTAGAGAAATTCAGATCAGTCAGATCAATGCGGCCTGTGACGTTGTCGATATTCTTTCCTGCCAGATCGCTTTCAAGGTGCAGATCGAGCTCATAGCCGGGATAGTTCCTGATCAAACCAAGTGCATTTGGATTAAAATGAGCGATATCGCCTGCAATGTTTATCTCGGATTCGCCCGGAGGGATTGTGGCATAACCGTTGAGGCGCATGCCAAGATTCGGGTCGTCGACATCAACCATGGCTTTAATCTCTGTTCCTATCAGTTCGAGATCAGTGCTGATGTCGGCATAAGAATAGCCGTGCCACACCATGTTGCGGATGCTGCCCTTCAGGGCGGCCCTGCGGTTTTGCGGGTTTCCGGCAGCATAATAGACATCGGCATCGATGCCTAAGTCATGCATTGGCCCTACTTCAGGCATGAGAGCTCCGAGATTGATCCCTTCGGTGAAAACAGTGCCGCTGACCGAGAACGACGGATTGCGTTCAATCCTTGATTCGAGATCAAGTTTGCCGGCAGCGGTAGAGAGGGTGGCGGCAATCTCAGCCGCTTTCAGTGACCCTGATCCGTAAGCCTTCAGATCAACAGACCCTAAAGCCGTCAGCAGGTCGCCGAGTTTTTCAGGAACGGCAACAACTTTTCCGGCCAGTTCGACAATTCTCGGAGCTTCGGCATGCAGATCGAGTTGCTCGAGAGCGAGGCTCATTGCCTCCATCCCTTCGGTGAGATTTATAGCCTGACCTTTGGCCCTGAGATTGAGGATGTTTTCAGGCAGCGACACATGGAGCCTGTTGAGAATCAGATGCCGTGGGGTGCCTTCGGCATGCATTTCGAGCGCTACGGGAAAGTCAAGCGAGGCCAGCCGGGGCATAAAGCCTGAAAAATCTGAGGGATTGATGTGGGACGGCGACATGAGCTTGAAATCAACAGGCATTGAACGCCAGTCAGATTTCAGGGGTAGATCAAATGTTCCGAACTTGAGCCGGCTCGCGGGTAAGGAAATGTCGAGATCCGTCAGGCTGATGAGCGAGGGTGTGACCTCCGCTTTCCCCGACAGGCTGGTTACGGTTATGCCGTTTTCAGCCGTAAATGCAAGGCGCCTTATGTCGATAACCGTGACTTTGTTTGACACTCTCGGAAGGGTAACGTCGGCCTGAAGATCGTAAACATCAATGTGGCTGGGGTTGAAACGGTCGGTAACAGGCTGATCGAGCACATTGTAATGCAGCTCCGATTTGCGGATCACTACCGTGTTGATAGCCAGATCAAACCGGGTTGGCGGCTTGTTGGGATCTTTTGGCTTAAGATTGTCGATTATAGGCTGGATATTAAGGGGAGACCCGGGTGTCGCACGGTAGATATCGGCAGCCATGTCGTAGAGTTCGGCATAGGTCACGAGGATGTCGCCCCTGAACAGGTGCATCAGGTCGATTCCGGCGCCAAGCTTCTTAACCCGCAATGCCTCCTTTCCGTCGGTGTCGTGCACCACAACATCGCGCAGCGTTATGCTTGAGAACGGCGCGATTCCCACACGGCCGATCTCAACGTCGACCCCGAGCAGCTTGCATAGTTCGGTTTCAGCTTTCTGCCTGATGAGATTCTGGACAGGGGGCAGGGAGAGACCAACAAACAGCACGGCAGGAATGAGAGCGACCATCACGATCAGCGTAACGATCACTCCACGTAGCGATTTGTATGTCCACCTGAGAATCTTCATTGACTTCAAACCGGATCAACGTCATAATAGATTATCGCACCCTTGATAGCACCCGCAGCCGCAAGTTCCTCCTTGAGGCTACGTAGAATCTCCTTGACTTTCGACATCGATGCAGTGACTTCAACCTTGAGGATGATGCGGCGAATGTGGAGATTCTGAATGCGGGTAACCGAGGGGGCGTCAGGGCCCTGAACGCGGGTGCCGAACAGTTCGCGCAGCCGTGAGGCATATCTGACGGCGATGCCGGTCAACTCGTTCATGTCGCGATGCTTCAGATAGATGTAGATCATGCGTGTGAACGGGGGATAGTTGAACAGGCGCCGTTCCTCGATCTCGAAGTCGTAGAAACCGCGGTAATCGTGGTTGAGAAGAAACGGAAAGATAGGGTGGGTGGGATTATAGGTCTGGATCGCGACGGTGCCGGGAGTCTCGCCACGTCGGCCGGCTCGCCCGGCAACCTGTTCAAGCATGCAGAAGGCGCGCTCAGCCGAACGGAAATCGGGATAATTGATAACCGAATCTGCGTTTATAACGCCGACCACACTCACGCCGTCGAAATCGAGACCCTTGGTGACCATCTGGGTACCGACAAGAATCTGAGCCTTTCCCTGAGAGAAATAGTCGATAATCTTCTCGTAACCCTCTTTGTTGCGGGTGGTGTCGAGATCCATTCTCAGAATCTTTGCGTCAGGGAAGAGAAAATCAATCTCGTCTTCAACTCGCTCTGTGCCGTAGCCTAACACCTCTATTGCCGGTTCATGACATGCGGGGCACGACTTCGGCAGCTCGTAGGGCGTGCCGCAGTAGTGACACACAAGGCGGTCAATGTGGCGATGATAGGTGAGCGACACATCGCAGTTTTCGCATTTTGGCACGTAGCCACACATCTTGCAGCGTGCAAGCGGCGCGAATCCACGCCGGTTGAGAAACAGAATGGCCTGACGGTCATTCTCGAGAGCCTCCTTCACCATTCGCCTGAGCTTGAACGAAAATGTGCCTGTGACAGAGTGGCGGCGCCGCGCATCGCTCATGTCAACGAGCTCCATTCGGGGCATCTTCACACCCTCGTAGCGTTCGGTGAGGGTCACCAGGCCGTAGCGTCCGCTCAGAGCTTTGTAGTATGTGTCGACCGCCGGTGTGGCGCTCCCGAGCACAACCTTCGCTCCGTGCATCGAGGCGAGCACAATTGCGGCATCGCGGCCATTGTAGCGCGGAGCTGGGTCCTGCTGCTTGAAACTCGACTCATGTTCTTCGTCGACAATCACCAGCCCGAGGCTCGCGAAGGGGAGGAAAACCGATGAACGGGCCCCGATAACCACTCGCGGAGAGTTGTCGGAAAGCATCCGTCGCCATAGGTCGACGCGCTCGTTGTCAGAGAATTTGGAGTGATATATCAGCACCTTGTCGCCAAACACCCGCTGCAATCGCCTGGTGAGCTGGGTGGTCAGGGCTATTTCAGGCACAAGATAGAGAGCCTGGCGCCCCTGACGGAGCACGAAGTCAATCAGATGGATATAGATTTCAGTCTTGCCGCTCGATGTCACTCCATGAAGCAGGGTGACATCCCTTTCCTTCGAGGCAAGATGAACAGCCCTGAGGGCTTCGCCCTGAGCCTCGGTGAGGGAGGGGAGTTCTCCGTTGGTTGTCTCAACCGGATCGAAGCGGCTGATGGTGCGACTTACAAGTCTGATAAGTCCTCGTTTTTCAAGAGCACTGACGATTGCTGCCGACACTCCTGCACGCTCCATGAGCTCCTTCTTGGTCACCTGACGCAGATCGGTCCCTTTTCGCATGAAGCCTGTCAGCTCAAGGAGAGTGAGAAGCGCTTTCTCCTGCCGGGGAGCTGATCTGACGGTGTCAAATGCCGCATGAAGCATTTCAGAATCGCCGCGTGTGATCGCCACCTCGACATACGTTTCCTTGCGCGACCGGTAGCGCTCAACGAGTTTCTCGGAGATAATGACGGCTCCTTTCTCGACAAGCGCGGAGGTCACTCCGGCAACATTACGGAAACCGGTTGCTTTATCAATTTCGGCCAGCGAAAGCGGCTTGCCGGCATGATCGAGCACCTGCACTATCATCAGTTCGCGCTCATTCAGGCGCGCTTCGGGACTCTCCTCAAAGACGGGGGCGAGCTCCACAACAGTCTCGCTCTCGATCTTGAGGCCGGCGGGCATCGCCGCTTTGTAAACCTCGCCCGGAGCACACAGATAGTAGTCGGCAAGCCATTGCCAGAACTTGATCTGCGGATGGCGCACCACGGGCGTGTCGTCAAGCACCTGACTGATCTCCTTTACTTCAATGCTTTCAGGCGCAGAGGCCGAAAGCGAAGTGACGATGCCTGTGTAAAATTTCTTGCGCCCGAACGGTACGATGACTCTATGGCCGGGATTTATCTTCCCGGCCATAAGGGTTGGTACGCTGTAGGTGAACGTTCCTGACAGCGGGAGCGGCAGGAGCACCTCGGCGTAGGTCATCACACTTTGCCCCGCCCGTGACAGTTTTTGTATTTCTTACCGCTTCCGCAAGGGCAAGGATCGTTTCGGCCGATCTTGGGAGCCGCCTTGACCGGCTGCGCACGCTGTTGCTGACCCTGTGGGGCCGAGGCGGCGCTGCGTTGGGCGGCAGCAGCATCGTTCACATCGTCCTTGTTGGTGCGATACTGCGAATAGTCCTCACGCTTCTCGGGCATGGCGCGCTCAACCTGCGGACGCGCAGGCTGCTCCTCCTGATCAGGCTCCGGCTCGCGACGGGGCGGAATGTAGATCTGACCGCGCATGAGGGTCGACATCGCTTTCTCGTTCATGCGGTTGAGCATCTGCTCGAAGATGTGGAACGATTCAACTTTGTAGATCACCAGCGGGTCTTTCTGCTCATACGACGCATTCTGAACGCTCTGACGAAGCTGATCGAGCTCGCGGAGGTGTTCTTTCCAAAGTTCGTCGATGGTGATCAGCAGCACAGCCTTGTGCCATTCCTTGACAATCGAGCGACACTCTGAGTCATAGGCTTTCTTGAGATCGACAACGAGGTTGAAATAACGCTTGCCGTCGGTCATCGGCACTGCAATGCGGCCGTCCATACCACGGTTCTCAACGCAATCCTTGATCACAGGCATTGCAACCTCGACAATCTTCTGACCCTTGCGCTCAAACGCTTCGTTGGCAGCGATGTTGATCTTCTCGATAATATCCTCCTTGCTCATCGAGCGGAACTCGCTCTCGGTGAAGGGAGCCTCGATGGTGAGCACCTTGAAGAGCTCCATGGTGAGATCGGAGAAATCGGTGTAATTGTTGACAATGTTCTCGATCACGTCGAAGAGCATGTTGGCAATGTCGATACCGATCCTTTCACATCTCGATAAGTGAGGCTGCCCCTTTCGATACTTTATA
>CAZKXM010000028.1:0-20660 GCA_964556785.1 uncultured Bacteroides sp.
TCGCCGCTCGCCTGAAGCTGAGAGTGAGGATAGGTTGCCAGAAGGTGGTCCCAGTAAGGTGTAGGAGTGGAGTAAATAACGTCTCCTTTTGTATGATTGCCGATTCCCCAGCCGTCGAGGATCATCAGCAGAGCTTTTTTTGCCATAGTGTCAATATGTTTTTTTATTATAGATTTCCAAACGGCAAAGATAAGAATTTTAACGGTGATACACAATTACTGTTTTTGCCGGCGTGGGAGCTTTGCGGTGAACTTTCGGCCACCCTAATCGTTATACCAATGAAACCAATAAAAACTTACGATTATGAACGATTTTAACGATATCATCAAAAGTGAGAAACCGACTCTGGTCGACTTCTTTGCAACATGGTGTGGCCCGTGCCGCGTACAGGGCCCGATTCTTGAACAGGTGAAGGCCGAAGTTGGCGATGCTGCTACGATCGTGAAGATCGATATCGACCGCAATCAGGAAGTTGCCGCTCAATATAACGTTCAGTCGGTTCCTACACTGATCGTGTTCCAGAACGGAGAGCCTCTGTGGCGTGCCGTAGGCGTTCAGCAGGCATCAGTGCTTGTCGACAAGCTTCGCGAACACATGAAATAACATTCCCCCCGATAATCTACAAATCTATAAAACACTATGGAATTCGATAAGATAATCAACGACACACTGCCCACGCTTGTGGAGTTTTACAAGCCTGGCTGTGAGGGGTGCGAACAGATGCAGCCCGTTGTCGAAAAGCTGAAAGACAAATATGCCGGCAAGGCTCACATTGTGAGCATCAACGGCGAGGCCGAGCCTCAGTTGAAAGAGAAGTATCACATCCACTCCTACCCGACATGGATTATTTTCCGCGACGGACAGGAAGCATGGCGCGACGGAGGCCGCAAGCCCCTGAGCGAACTCGAGGATATGATTGGCCGATTCAGTTGATAGGCCAGGCTTATAAACCTTTTTTACATCGACATAACAAACCCTCCGGCGCTGCTGACACAGGCGATGCCGGAGGGTTTCTATATTGTTACGCGAGTGCGCTGTTGATTGTCAGATTTTCAGGAGCGAAGCAGAGTCGTCAGGGATATCCTCGTCAATCGAATAGTTGAGGAAATCATTGAACGGGGCTGCGAGACGGCAAAGTTCAGATGCCTTTTCGGGCCAATGCGGATCGGTGAAGAAGTCACGGCCGAGTTCGGCATCGAGGCCATAGTCCTTCATGCGGAGCCACCGGGCCTGCGGGTGATCCTTAGGCCAGCCTTTGGGAATGGTTTTGAGCTGCGACGAACAGAAAATGTTGAAATAGCGTCGCATTTCGCGGTTCGATGTGATCTCTTCCCACTCCTCGATGTTGTCCACGATAGCGTGGCGCAATTTCTTGAGCACGGCCGGCTCGGGGCACCATATTCCGGCAAAGAGTCCGTTATAGTCGCTTACGCCGGTCTGCAGGTAAAAGCATGCGCCGTCTGTTGAGCGGCCTGTCGGGCTTATGGCTGCTGAGAAATAGGTTTTGTAAGGTGTCTTGTCTTTCGAAAAGCGGGTGTCGCGGTATATGCGGTAGGCACACCGTGATGCCGTGAGCCCGGTGAGACGCGGATCCCACTGCGCCATCAGGTCGATGAGACGCTGCACATCGTTGAGCCAAAGCTCACGCAGCTCTTGATATTCCGGTTTGTGGGCATTGAACCAGTCGCGGTTATTGTTTGCGGCAAGTGCCGTCAGAAAGGTGTAGATATCGTTTCGCCTGTCAGAGTTCATTTGAGTTCCTCCCATTCAACGTCAACAATCTGCTGCTCGTGGACGAAGTCGGTCGAGCCGTCGGCATTAACTGTGGTTTGCTGACTGTCGGTGACCGTGATTTCTTCAAACGCCACATATTCGCCCGTGTCGCTCGAGATTTTCTTGGGCTTACGCGGTTTGTCGCTCCATCCCGCCTTACGCTCTCCGGCATCTGAGGGCACACCGCCGCCGAAACCTGCCGATGCACCGCTCATCATGTCGCGGAAATTGCGCTGCGCAGCCCTTATGCGCCACACAGCCCTGAGCAGCGGCCAGAGTATGAAATAGCCTAAAATGAATAATAACAGTAATGCGAAAAAGCTCATATCAACTTAATAACGCGGGATTATAGCAAAATTGTGTATCGCGAAATGATTTTGTCAGGCCATGCGCCGCCCGAACATCGAGATGAGGATATAAAGCAGGATTGTCCATGCAAATCCCGGAATACCCTCTGTGATGACGAAGACAACAGCTGCCGCGAGAATAACGTAGCGACGGAAGTTCTCACGCCATCCCCACGACTTGAACTTGAGCGAAAACATGGGCAGCGGGCTGACCATCAGGAGCGACATGATGAAGATCAGGGCTATCACCAGGCCGTTGGCGGGATAGCCGTGAGCCTGAATCCACGCCACGCACCCGATCCAGAAAATAGCCGAAGCGGGAATTGGCAGGCCGATAAACGATGTTGTCTGGCGGTCGTCGACATTGAAACGCGCCAGGCGCAGGCCGCCCATCGCGGCGATGAAGAGCGCCAGAAATGCTGTCCAGCTTCCGCCGGTCGACTCGGTCATGACATTGTAAAGCATCATCGAGGGCGCCACTCCGAAGCTAACCAGGTCGGAAAGCGAGTCGAGCTCCTTGCCCACATTGGAGTAGGCGTGCAGCAGGCGCGCGGCAAACCCGTCGCAGAAATCAAACAGCGCTGCCATGCCGATCAGTATCATTGCCCATGAATAGCCGGTCAGGCCCCACCATGGCGCGGAGCCGTGGAATGTCGCGATAATGGCGAGCGATCCGCTCAGCAGGTTGCAGAGGGTGATCGAGTTAGGGATGTGTGATTTGATGCTCATTGAGGTTGTGATTGCGGTTTGAGGCGCGCTACGGGTGTGATGCCACCGGTTGTCTTGTCGCCGATTTTCACCAGCACTTCGGTGTCGAGCGGCAGGAAGATATCAACTCGCGAGCCGAATTTAATGAAACCCATGTGCTCCTCGATGGTGCACTCCTCGCCCGGCTCGGCATAGGTCACAATGCGCCTCGCTACGGCACCGGCAACCTGATTCACTACAACGAGCCGCCCGTCGCAACTGCGGATCAGCACTGAACTGTGCTCATTGTCAGTGCTTGATTTCGGAAGATAGGCCGACATGAACCTACCGGGAAAATGGCGCACGTCGAGAACCTCGCCGTTAACGGGAAACCAGTTGGCATGAACGTTGAAGATGGTCATGAAAACCGACAGCTGCAGCGCGGGGCCCTTGATGTATTCTGGCTCCACTGTCTGCTCGAGCGCCACAACCGTACCGTCGACCGACGACACCACCAGATCAGGGGTGATCTTGCCCGGAAAACGGCGGCGGGGTGAGCGGAAGAAATTGAGGATCAAGAGATAAACCACGCCTGAGATCGCCGTGAACACCGTAGGGATGACGGCGGGGCGGATAAACATCCACGCCGAGACATTCACCACACCCAGGATGAACAGGAGCATCAGAAGGATGTTGGTGCCTTCGCGGTGTATCTTGACTTTCATTGACGCGTTAGCGGTTTAATGCACAAAGATAATTATTTTTATCAAGAATCAATCACTTAGCGTTGACTTTTCCGTGACTCAGAAGTGGAACGCCAATTCGGCTACAATCTTGTTGCGTTCGCCCCGTGGGCCTTCCACACCGTGATGATAGAAATATTGCTCGTAGTTGAGGCGCAGATCGAGGCTGATGGTGGCGCTGTGCACGTAGCTGAGGGTTGTTCCGACGGTGATACGGTTTCGGGCCGGATCTATCTCGCCGGTGGCTCCATCATCACCGGGCTGGAGCGACGCATGATTGGTCATGCCGTCAAAACGCCCTTGAAACGACAGTTTGTTAAACCATTGCAGCCTTATTGGCATGGCATAGTTGGCAAAGGCCATGTAGCCGTGGGCCGGATGATAGTAACCGTTGTGATAGTGCTCGTAGATATACTCGGCTTCTACAATCCACCGGTCTCTGCTCCAGCTGAGTGTAGCGTCGACCATATCGGCGCGAACGCCATAAGGGGTCACCGACATGAAACCGCCATACACCTTCCAGTCACCGAGCGCCAGAGTGGCCTTCGCGCTCCATGCCACCGAGCGGTCCCACCGCAGATGGTTGGTGATCGGAGCCGGATTGAACACTCCCGCCTCAATGCTCAGCGGGAAGCCTGAACGGCTCCACGCGCCTCTGACACCGACGGCGCGGAAGTTACACATCTGCTTGCCCATGAATGACCTGTCGGCAAAATAATAGCTGTGCGGTCCCCGGCCCACATCAACGCCGAACGGCATACGGAACTGCCCGACACGCACCGACCATCCCCGCTCGCCCACTTCGCCCCACGCGTCGAGCATAACGATCTTTCCCTGATTGCAGAGGTCACCGTAGACAAAATATGTTGCCCAGGGTGCAACCTGGCCGGTGATGCTGAGCACTGCATTCTTTACCTGAAAGTTCTGGTTGCCGTCCTGAGTCTCGATTTCCCAGCGCGGGCGCACGTCGCCATGCACTTTGGGGACATAACTGAATGTCGAATCGGCCGTTCCGCCAAAAGCCGGAACTGTTGCTGTCATTGCGGCGCCTGCGGTTGCCGCAGCAATCATCAGACGTTGTAATTTCTTCATGGATTTTCGGGTTGAATAATGGTTACGGCGGGCAAAGGTAACACTTTTTCACAACATCACCGCCATGTGTGCAAAATCAAAAAGCCGACGGGAGTGCTGACCGCCTGTAGGGTCGGGCACTCCCGTCGGGAATGTATCGTCAGAAAAATCTGTTTATTCGGTCAGAATCTCTTTCTCCTCGGGCAAACCTGCCTGCGGATGCGACAGGGCAACAGCGTAGATAAAGATATATGCAGCAAGGCCGAAGGGGAGCCAGAAGCTGCTGAGCGGACCTGCCGCACCGGCGATCACGGCCTGAATGGCAGGGAACACGCCGCCACCGCAAACCATCACCATAAACAGACCCGAAGCCACCGCCGTGTACTTGCCCAAACCAAGCACCGAAAGATTGAAGATCGCGCCCCACATCACCGAGGCGAAGATTCCGCAGAGAACGAAGAAGATAGCATTGAGCGGAATGCTGACGGTGCTGAAGGCGAGTTCGGTGGAGTTGAATCCTATGAAAGGCACCATGGTCTCGCTGGTGAAGATGCCCAGGGCAAGGAAAAGCATTGCTCCGATCGAAACAACCGAAAGCATTGCACGGCTCGACACCTTTGCTCCGACGGCGCCACCGATCAGTCGGCCCACAAGCATAAGCAGCCAGTAGATGCCACACACGGTTCCGGCCACAGCACCGGCATTCTCCATCGCCGCCATAGCCTCATGTTTCTCAAGATACTGATAGGTCCAGTTGGCAACACCAACTTCAAACCCTACATAGCAGAAAATGGCCAAAACGCCGAAGGTGAAATTGCGGTAACGCAACGCACCTGAAATCTGCACCTTGGCTTGCGGCTTGCCAAGATCGGGCGACTCGGGCAGCTTCGACAGGTAAAGCACCAGGAATGCTGCTGCAAAAATGCCCATCGCGAGATAAAACACAGGGTTGGCGCTTGCAATACTGCTGGCCTGACCGCCGAGGAGACCGCCAACAATAACCGGGGCAAGAGTTGCGCCCAGAGAGTTGAACGATCCGCCGAACTGAACCAGCTGATTACCCTTGTTGGGGGTGGAGCCGAGCGAGTTGAGCATGGGGTTGACAACCGTGTTGAGCAGACACATCGAGAAACCGGCCACGAAAGCACCCACAAGATAGATGCTCACAGCCGTCGAGTCGCTCGCTATAAATCCTGAAAGATACGTGATCAGCACACCGATGAATCCGATTGTTACCGCCCATAGCGCAGTAACCCTGAAGCCTTTGTTTTGCAGAAGTTTACCGGCAGGATATCCCATAAACGCATAGGCAATGAAGTTGGCGAAGGTGCCGAGCTGCGACATAATGGGATTGCCTGAGCTCATTTTTTCGATAACGCTGCCCAGCGGATTCTGATAGCCTGTAACGAAGGCAATCATGAAGAAGAGCGCGAACATTATCGCGATCGGAAGTGCGAAGTTTTGTTTAGTGTTTTGATTGGTCATGATAGTGATAATTGACTGTATGTTTCGAAGTATACTATGTTGTTCTTGTCAGGAATCGGGATCAGTATTCGCGCTGCCCGAAAATGTCGGTGCCTATCCTCACCATGTTGGCCCCGTGGGCCAGTGCGAGCGGATAGTCGTGGCTCATGCCCATGCTCAGAATCTTGAAATCGGGATTTCCGGCAAACGGGCCGGCGGCAAGGCGGTTGAAAATCGACCGGAGCTCGGCAAAGTCTGCATCGATGCGCGAGGTGTCGTCGGTGTTCGATGCCATCCCCATCAGCCCTACAATGTCGGTTGCTTTCAGCGATGCCAGCATCTCTGGTGTCACAAACTCGTCGAGCTCCTCAGGTAGAAAACCGAACTTGGTCTCTTCGCGCGCCACATGTGCCTGCAACAGCACAGCAATTCGCTTGCCCTGACGCGCCGCCTCTGCATCGACCGCCCGCAGCAGTCGCTCTGAGTCGATGCTCTGAATAAGCGACGACGCAGCCACCACCGGCTTAACCTTATTGGTCTGCAGGTGACCAATGAAATGCCACACAATGTCGTCGGGCAGCTGAGCAGCCTTGGCTTTAAGCTCATTAGCCCGGCTTTCGCCGAAATGACGCTGCCCCGCGGCATAGGCCTCGGCGACAGCTTCGGCAGGGTGAAACTTGCTCACGGCAACCAGCGTCACCCCCTCGGCAGGAAGCGACGAAACTACCCGCTGCAGATTGTCACGAACAGCCGCCATCACTCAGCAGTCTTTTCACCCAGCTTAAGGCCGTAGACATCCATGATAGGCGTCTCGGTGATCGACACGATTTCATAGTCGGCCATGGTTGTCTTCATGCCCTCGGTAAAATTCTCGAAAGCATCGCGGAAATTGTTGGCCGCAACAAGCATCTGACAGATCGAACGCTTCTCGGTAGCGCTCTTTTCGTCGATAGTGATGAATGCACACTTGACCAGATACCATTTGTCGGCGCTGTCATCGCGGAAAATCTCGGCTATCTTGGTGCGTTTCACGGCCGATACCGAGAATTCGCCCGACATGAAAGGCGTCTGCTCCTCGATTATGCGCGACTCAGCCTCTGTGAAACTGAGGGCATCAACCAGATAGGGTTCGTTGACCTTCTTTGTCGAACCGTTTTCCATCAACTTATCGTAGCGCACCTTGCATTCAAACCAATTTGCCATATCTTTATCAGTTTCTGTAATCAGATTTTTACATTATTATCGAAATGCAAAGATAATGAAATTCCGTCACACACCTTCCCCGCACCTCAAATTTTCCGCAACCCGAAGTCCGCGAAATGATGGATCCCCACGACGAGTTGATGTGTCGCGCAAACCACCGGCAACACCCCCGCGCGACTGATCCCACGGCGAGTGGGATCTATAAAATAGCCGTGTGGTTGAGGGCCGAAGGACCGAAACCCGCGGACATGCCGACAACCAACGAAACGGGTGAGCGGGCCGATTTCAAATCTAATTCACGATGCAACGAGGGTAGGTGCATGCCGGCTCGCATGGACCCCGGCTCGCTACGCTCGGGGGCCCGCTCGCCAACATTGGGGGTGGTCACGCTAACCGCGGGTTTCGCTACGCTCAACCCACGGCTAATCTAATCATCCCCTCCGGGGATGTGTCTCGCAAGCCGTCGACAATGCACCCGTGCGACGGATCCCACGGCGAGTGGGATCGTTACAATAGCCGTGTGGTTGAGGGCCGAAGGGCCGAAACCCGCGGACATGCGGACAACCCACGAAACAGGCGAGCGGGCCGCGGCGCGCAGGCGCCGGGGTTCATGCGAGCATCGTTTCAAATCTCGATCAAAAACGCAATGGAGGGTGTGCAGAAATTGCCGGCTCGCATGGACCCCGACTCGCTACTCTCGGGGACCCGCTCGCCAACATTTGGGGGTGGTCCCGTTAACCGCGGGTTTCGCTGCGCTCAACCCACGGCTAATCTAATCATCCCCTCCGGGGATGTGTTTCGCAAGCCGTCGACCATGCTCCCGTGGGATTTTTTGCGCATACCGCCGGCAAAGGGCTTGGGATGATTCTGTCAGAGCCGTGCGATCATCTCCATGTGGCCGATCTCAAGCGATGCCGAGATAATGACGGGTATACGGCCATCCTTGCTGATCCAGCAATTGACGGGATATGCGCTTGGCGAACCATTGTATGTGTAATTAAACACGATGGAGTAACATGGCACTTCCACAGCCCCGACATTGACGGTCTGCTCTCCTCCATAGGTTATGGCCAGCGAACCGTGTGTGCCGTTGGGGTAAGAGATGGGCACGTTCACTTTTCCGCCTGCGGTCATGGAATCAAAATCGAGCGCTTTGGCATAATAGAAAAGCGAAAGCATGTCGGAGGTGATTGTCACAGCCTCCTTTGTGCCGGCCGATGCGTTCAGCAGTCCTGAGCCATCAGTGTCCCAATAGGCTGAAGGATTGTTAAGATCAGTGGACTCACCGACCTGGGGCTTGGAGTACCGGCCATTGCGAAGGAGCACTTTCTCGGCACTCACGCCCGATGCTCCCGGCGTGGCCATAACGGCCGAGAGGGTGTCGACAACAGTGTAGAGTCGGCCATCCCAGGGAATGCTCTGTCCATAAAGCGAGCCGGTGAAGTGGCCCGAAGAACTGCATGCGGTGCGCACCACTCCGTGGGCAGCGGTCTTATTGATGAACCCCCAGCGATACGACACATCATAGTGTACTGTCTGTGTGGGATAGGCTACGGGGGTGGCGGCATACGAAATAAGGGCGGTGAGCAACGCGGCGGCAAATGTGAATATCTTCTTCATAGTTGAAAATTAGGGAAATGTTTTTCTATTATTACCTCGCAAAACGCCTAAAAGTTCACCACGCCTTAAACTTTTATTCACATTTTCTCTTTATATAGATATAGAAACTGAACATCGACACGTTTTCAACTCCACTAACAAAAATGACATCACAGCCCTACACATTTGACCGCGTGGTGCGGATGGTGATAACGGTGACTCTAATCGCCGGTGCCGTCTGGCTGATCAGCATCCTCAAGGATGTGTTGCTGCCGTTTGCCGTGGCGTGCCTTATTGCATATTTCCTCGAACCGCTGGTTCAGCTGAACAAGCGCATGCTCCATTTCAAGCGGCGCGGTGTGCCTGTGTTTATCACTCTTTTCGAGGTAACGACAATCCTCGCATTGGTGGTTTACCTGTTTCTGCCTTCGGTGCTCAACGAAATCAACCAGATGTCGGCGCTCATACGCAGCTACTCGGCCAACCATGGAAGCATTCCCTTTATTCCCGACGAGGTGCACGACTTTGTGCGCCGCAACATCAATCTGGAGCGCATCGCGGCCTCGCTCGACGGACAGAGCGTGGAGACTATTCTCCGCAAGGCCATGGAGCTGGTGTCGGGGTCGGTCGATGTTGTGATCCGGTTGGTGGAATGGCTGCTGATGTTTATCTACATCTTCTTCATTCTGCTCGACTACGACCAGTTCCGCACCCTCACAGCGAATCTCATTCCTCCCCGCTACCGCAAAAAGGCCAATGCCGTGATACACGACATCGCCACCAACATGAACCTCTATTTTCGCGGCCAGGCGCTTCTCGCCCTCTGCGCGGCTATACTCTACTCGATCGGCTTCTCGATTGTCGGGATTCCGCTGGCTATTATCCTCGGACTAACCGTGGGGATTCTTTACATGATCCCATATTTCCAGTATATCACCGTGATTCCGGTGTTTCTGGTATGCCTGATCTACTCTCTCGGGGGCGACGCGAGCCTCTGGCACCTTCTGTGGCAGTGTGCGCTCGTCTATGTGATCAGTCAAAGCATCTGTGACTACGTCCTTACTCCGAAAATTATGGGTAAGGCTCTCGGCCTCAATCCGGCCATAATCCTGCTGAGCCTGTCGGTTTGGGGAACTCTGCTCGGAATCCTCGGAATGGTGATAGCGCTGCCGCTCACAACCCTCTGCCTCTCCTATTATCAACAATACATCGCCAAGATGAAGGACTGATACTGAAAAAACAGTAATTTTGCAGTAATGCTTGACCCAAAGAATAACGCCTTTGCAGCCACAGATCCGGCTACAGGCCTAACCGACAGCGAAGTTGAGGAGAGCCGCCGACTTTATGGAACGAACCTTCTTACCCCGGTGGGACGAAAGCCGTGGTACATGCTCCTGCTCGAAAAGTTCCGCGATCCGCTGATAATCATCCTGTTGATTGCGGGAGTGCTGTCGGTTGGAATATCCTTTTACGAATACTATTGTCTTGACGAGGGTGCCGAGGTGTTTTTCGAACCGGTCGGCATCTTCATGGCTATTCTGATAGCCACTGTGCTCGCATTCGTTTTCGAGCTGAAGGCTGATAAGGAGTTCGCGCTGCTCACCCGCGTGAGCGACGACGAGCCGGTTCAGACAATCCGCAACGGGCATCCGGCAATGGTGGCCAAGCGCGACATCGTGACGGGCGACATCGTTATGCTCTCGACGGGCGAGGAGGTGCCCGCCGATGGCGAGCTTCTGGAAGCCGTGTCGCTCAGCATCGACGAATCGACCCTCACCGGCGAGCCGCTGTGCGGCAAGACAACCGACCCCGCCCAGTTTGATCCCGAGGCAACTTTCCCCTCCAACCATGCCATGCGCGGCACCAAGGTGATGGAAGGGCACGGCCTGATGCGTGTAACCGCCGTGGGCGATCACACCGAACACGGCAAGGTGTTCAAGGCCGCTCAGATCGACGACAGTGTGCGCACTCCCCTGAATGAACAGCTCGACCGGCTGGGCAAGCTGATTTCCTATTCATCTTATGCCATTGCGGGGATAATCGTGATCGTGAGAATGGCGATGTACTTCATCAATGTCGACTTCACGTGGCTGTCGTTTGTAGCCTATCTGCTGCAGACACTCATGATCGCCGTAACGCTCGTTGTCGTGGCCGTGCCTGAAGGGCTGCCGATGGCCGTGACGCTCTCGCTCGCCTACTCCATGCGGCGCATGCTCAAGACCAACAACCTTGTGCGCAAGCTCCATGCCTGCGAAACGATGGGAGCAACCACGGTGATCTGCACCGACAAGACCGGCACCCTGACACAAAACCGCATGCAGGTGTCGCATCTCGATCTGTTCGGCGACATTCCCCGCGATATTCTTGCCGAAGGAATAGCCGTCAACTCAACTGCCGAACTTGACTTATCAGGGAGCGAACCCCGCGCCCTTGGCAATCCCACCGAAGGGGCACTGCTGCTCTGGCTTCAGGCCGAGGGTTTTGACTATAAACGTCTGCGCCGCTCGGTGAGGAGTGTTGCCGAGGTGCCCTTCACAACCGAGCTGAAGTATATGGCTACCGAGGTGGAGCAGCCCGACGGACAGCGGATTGTTTATGTAAAAGGCGCTCCCGAAATCGTGTTCGGGCTGTGCACTTGTCATTCAGGCATCGACCGCAAGGAACTCGACGCCCTCCTGGCAGGCTATCAGGCACAGGCAATGCGCACTTTAGGATTCGCATATGCCAGGCTGAACAGCGGTGATGAAGGAATTGCCGGCGGACGCCTGAAGGCTGACGGGCTCACATTTATCGGTGTTGCCGCCATTTCTGATCCGGTCAGGGCCGATGTGCCCGAAGCCGTCAGGAGCGTGTGCAATGCCGGAATACGCGTCAAGATCGTCACCGGCGACACACCTGGAACGGCCAAGGAGATTGGCCGTCGCATAGGCCTGTGGGACGACTCGGTGAACACCGACCGCAACATAGCCACCGGTGCCGACATCGCCGCCATGAGCGACGATGAGCTGCGCTCACGAGTCGAGGAGATCGACATTATTGCCCGCGCGCGCCCCATGGACAAGAAGAGGCTGGTCAATGCCCTGCAGGCCAACAACGAAGTGGTTGCCGTGACGGGCGACGGCACCAACGATGCTCCGGCGCTGAAAGCCGCCCATGTGGGACTCTCGATGGGCGACGGAACTTCAGTGGCAAAAGAGGCTTCTGACATCACCATTCTCGACAACTCCTTCACTTCGATAGGCCGCGCCGTGATGTGGGGACGGTCGCTCTACCGCAACAGCCAGCGGTTCATACTCTTCCAGATGACGGTCAACGTTGTGGCGTGTCTGATTGTGCTTTGCGGATCGTTCATGGGGATGCAGTCGCCGCTCACAGTCACTCAGATGCTGTGGGTCAACCTAATCATGGATACGTTTGCGGCAATGGCGCTCGCCTCGCTGCCGCCGTCGGCAAGCGTCATGGCTGAAAAGCCGCGCCGACGCAGCGCGTTTATCATCAACCGGCCGATGTGGCACTTCATTCTCGGTGTGGGCCTTCTGATGTTTGCGTTCCTCCTGTGGCTGCTTTACTACCTGCAGCACACCGACATAACGGCCGTCGATCAGATTGGCCGCGCAACAACAGGGGGATACAAGGGCCTGAGCCCCTATGAACTGTCGGTGTTCTTCAGCGTCTTCGTGTTCCTTCAGTTCTGGAACATGTTCAATGCGCGCTCTTTTGCCACCGGGCGCTCGGCCTTCCATCTTAGCGGATGCGGCGGATTTCTGCTGATTGCGGTGATCATCTTTGCCGGGCAGATCGGAATTGTGAGCTTCGGCGGCGAATTTTTCAACGTCGTTCCGCTGAGTCTGACCGATTGGGTGATAATCATTGCCGGCACATCGCCTGTACTGATAGCCGGCGAAATTATCCACGCACTGCAGCGCCACTGAATCCGACATTTTGGCCAAAAAGGCCAACGTTTTGCCCGTTTGGGATATTTTGTAAGAACGGTAAGGTGTAATTTTGCACTTTGAAAAAATTGAATAGCAAAATGTCACCAATCTTATCGCGCTTCATAGCCGCGCTGACAGCGGCATCGGCAATAATGCTTGCCGGCTGCTCCTCTGACAAAGAGAAAGCTCCCGACAACCCTGTTTACCATAACGTTTACGTCATCACCCCGCAACTTGCCGGAGGCAGCGCAACAAGCAGCTATCCGGCAACGGTCGAGGAGGCACGCAACATCTCTGTCGGGTTCAAGACGGCCGGCCAGATCAAGCGCCTGCTGGTCAAGGAGGGCGACAGAGTGGCTCAGGGGCAGCTGCTGGCCGTTCTCGACACTGTTGACTATGCTCTCGGGCTGCGCACACTCAGGGTTCAGCGCGACCAGCTTGCGGCAGAATACGAACGTCAGAAACAGCTCTATGCGGCCGGAAACATGAGCCCCAACGACTTCGACAAGGCCACCGCCGGCTTGCGCCAGGTTGAGCTGAACCTTAAGATGAACCAGAACAAGCTCGACTATTGCCGGCTCTATGCTCCGGCATCAGGCGTGATCACCAAGCGCAATTTTGAGGTGGCCGAGATGGTCGATGCCGGCACGCCGGTGTTCGAGCTGATGGACAACAGTCATCTGGAGGCTGTTGTTGACCTGCCGGTTAACGCCTATGTCGACCGCAATTCCTTCCGCGGATTCGTTGGCCGCTCACCTCACCATCCCGAAATCACGATTCCGCTGACAATGCTCAGCCTCACTCCTAAGGCCGACAACAGCCAGCTCTACAGGCTCCGTCTGGTTGTCGGGCCGAACGCTGCTCAGCTCACACCCGGGCAGGATCTGACAGTGGAGATAATCACTGATCAGGACGAAGCCAAAGGGCGCACCGGCGTTCATGCAGCGGCACAGGTTCCGCTGAGTTCCGTGCTGCAGCGCGACGGCCGCTCGGGTGTGTGGCGCTACAACCCTGCCGACTCAACGATCACTTTCGTGCCGGTAACGCTTAGCGGAAGCGGCGAGAACGGAACCGTCACCGTGACCTCGGGCATCGAACCCGGCATGACAATAGTGCGCGCCGGAGTCAACCATCTCTCCGAAGGCGAGAAAGTGAATGTGATCCCCGACCAATCAGCCACTAACCCCGGCAACCTGCTCTGATGAAAAAAGTTACTGAGTTTTTCATGAAGCGGCCCACTCTGTTCTGGTCGCTCATGACCGGCATTATCATAATGGGAGTGCTGAGCTATTTCAAGATGCCCAAGCTCGAAGATCCGGCAATCCCGATAAAGCAGGTGAGCGTGATCGCGCTCTATCCCGGAGCCGATGCCCACACCGTTGAGCTCGATGTGGCACAGCCGCTTGAAGATGCGCTGCGCACTCTCCCCGATGTCGAGAAGATCAAGACCGACTGCAGCAACGGGCAGGCAATGGTGATTGTGGAGTTCCGCAAAGAGACATCGATCGCCGAGATCGAGCAGCATTTCGATCTTGTGAGACGCAAGGTTAACGATGTTGCCATGAAACTGCCGCAAGGGTGCATGACCCCCATTGTGGTTGACGACATGATGGATGTCTACGGCATTTTCTACGCCTTTACCGGCGACGGCTACACGCTGCCTGAGATGGAGAAATATGCGAAGATGCTCAGGCGCGAGCTGCTGACTGTGCCTGGCGTGAAGCGCATCAACATCGGTGGTGTGCCCTCCGAGGTTATCAATATCGAGTTCACCCCCGAGCAACTCAAGCGCAACGGCCTTCTGCCCACGCAGATCATGATGGCCCTCAACAGTGCCACCTCGGCAATCGACGGCGGAACCGTGATGACCGGCAATACCCGCATTGCAACCGAAGTCACCGAAGGTGTGAAATCGCAGGAGGAGATCGCCAACCTGCTAATGGACACCCCCGGGGGGAAGAAGGTGAGACTGGGCGACATAGCCAAGGTGACCCGCACCTACAGCACCCCTAACCGAAATGCTTTCTACATCAACGGTCAACCCGCTCTCACCTTCACCATCACTCTCGACAAATCGGCGATAGTGCCCGATGTCGGCAAAGCTATCGATGCGCGTATTGCCGAAGTTGAACACCGTATGCCCGCCGGAATGGGTGTCGAGAAGGTTTTCTTCCAGCCCGACAAGGTTGACGAGGCGATGAACGGATTCATGCTCAACCTTTTGGAATCGGTTGTGATCGTGGTGCTGGTCCTGATGATTTTCATGGGATGGCGCTCGGGTGTGATTATTGGATTCGGACTCGTGCTTACCGTGGCACTCTCCTTCCCTATCCTTTCAACGCTCGGCACCACCCTGCAGCGAATTTCGTTAGGAGCGTTTATCGTTGCGATGGGAATGCTTGTTGACAACGCAGTGGTGATTATGGACGGTATTCTTGTTGACCGCGCCAAAAAGCTTCCGAAATCGGTCTACCTCTACCGCATCGGCACCAAGACCGCCCTGCCTCTGTTAGGCGCCACTGTGATTGCCGCCTCCACCTTCCTTCCCATCTACATGACTCCGGGATCGGTGGGCGAATTTGCCGGCGACCTCTTTCTCGTGATCTGTGTGAGTCTGCTTGTCAGCTGGGTGCTCGCACTAATTCAGGTGCCCGTGTGTGCGGCAGCATGGATCAAGGATGCCACTCCCGGGCAGGTTGCCGAGCTTGAGAAGGAAAACAAGCCCGGCAAGTTCTACATTCTCGCGCGTCGCCTTATCGAATGGATAATAAGCCACAGGGCCATCTCCCTTACATGCGTCGTTGTCCTGATGCTCATCACCGCAAGTATGGCCGGAGGCATCCGCAATCTGTTTTTCCCCGACTTCGAGTATAAGCAGTTTGTGATTGAATGCTATTTCCCGGGCGAGGATGATCCTGACGTGGTTGCCAAGAGGATTCTTGCGATGGCCGATTCAATCCCCACCGGGGGCGATGTGGAGCGTGTGAGTGTCAGCACCGGGGGAGCTCCGGCGCGCTACTGCTTTGTGCGCCCTATGCCCTCAGGGGGCGACAATTATGCCGAGCTGATCATTGACTGCAAGGACTTCAAGGCGATGAACCGCATGACCGACGAGCTGCGGCAGCGGCTGCGCGCGATTGCTCCCGACGCCTATATCAGAACACGCCACTACAACTTCTCGATCAGTTCATCACACACGGTTGAGGTGGAATTCTCAGGACCCGATCCCGCAGAGCTACGCAGGCTCAGTGATCAGGCCGAGACAATAATGCGCGATTGTCCGCTCGTTGACCGTTATAGCGTGCAAAACAACTGGAAACCGCGCGCCAAGCAACTGAGTTTCAATTTCTCACAGCCTGCAGCACAGAGAGCCGGAGTGTCGCGCACAGATGTAGGGAATGCCCTGAAGGCTGCCGGCGACGGTTATGCCGTGGGGGTGATCAACGATGGCGACAAGCTTCTCCCGATCCAGATCACCATGCGCAATGCCGACGGGTCGCGGCCCTCGCCGCTCACATCAATCCCGGTGTGGGGAATGGTGAACATCAATGTCGATACCGACGCCCTGCCCGGACTGATGACGGGCGCCACTTCGCCATCCGACCTCTCCGAAGGGATGTTCCGCACCACTCTACTGTCGAATGTTGTCGACTCCGCCTCCATGAAATGGACCGACGACTACATCTACCGTTACAACGGACAGCGCACCATTCAGGCCGAATGTGACCCTGATCCGTACAATCCCGATGCAACGCCGTCGAAGGTTGTGGAAGCCATCAAGGACCGGCTCGACGCAATCAAGCTTCCGCCGGGCTACACAATGCGTATGGTTGGCGAAGGCGAGATGCAGGGCGAAGCAAACGGACTGCTGATGAGTTTCGTGCCGATGATGCTGCTTATCATTTTCGTGGTGCTTCTGATGCTGTTCAACAACTGGCGCAAACTCTTCATAATTCTTATCTGCTTCCCGTTCGTGATGTGTGGAATCGTTCCGATGCTCCGCTTCACCGACACCCCCTTCACCTTCCTTGCCATCCTCGGCTTCATGGGACTGATAGGAATGATGGTGAAAAACGCCATTGTGCTCGTTGACGAGATAGGGCGTCTTACTGACGAGGAAGCCGTCGAGGAGTATGAAGCCATCATTCGGGCCACCGTGAGCCGCATCCGCCCCGTGATGCTGGCATCGTTCACAACCATTCTCGGAATGATTCCGCTGATCCACGATGCAATGTATGGCTCGCTGGCGGTGACCGTGATCGGAGGTCTGTTTGTCGGCACTCTCGTGACGCTGCTCCTGCTGCCGCTGCTCTACTCTATTGTTTTCAAAATCAAACCTGCACATAAAAAAGATGTCTAAACGTCTCATCCTTTCCGCCGTCGCAGCTCTGCTGATGTGTTACCCGATGTCGGCGGCATCACTGTCTGTCACCGTCAACGAATGTGTCGAGCGGGCCTTGAAAACGTCGGAGGAGATGGCTGTCGCCCGCAATTCAGAGCAACAGGCGCGCTTGCGCAGCGACGTGGCCCGCACTGCCTACCTGCCCAAGCTGGACGGGACGGCAATGTATGGCTGGAGTCTGCCCGACTACAAATATGAAGAGCTTGCGATGGAATTGCGCATGCGCGGCATCTATCTTGCCGGAATCAGCCTCACCCAGCCTGTTTTTGCGGGCGGAAAGATTGTTGCGGCAAACAAGATGGCTTCCATAGGGCGTGAAGCCGCTGCGCAGCAATCGCGGCTTACCCGCATGAAAATCACCGCTGACGCCGAGAATGCCTACTGGACCTATGTTGCGGTGCTGGCAAAGGTTGACATGATGAGAAGCTATAAAGCTCTTGTCGACACGGCTTATTCCCGCACGCTAAGCTCTGTCAACGCCGGCATGGCGACACAGAATTCGCTTCTGAGAGTTGAGGCGCGCCGCTCGCAGGTGGAATATCAGCTGAAGCAGGTGGAAAGTGGCGCCGATCTGTGCCGCATGTCGCTATGCACTGTTATAGGGGTCGACACCGAAACGGCCCTCACACCCGCCGACACTGAAATTCCGCTTGACATTCCGGCAGATCTCGGTGTCTACGACCTGTCCTCGCGCCCCGAAATGCAGCTGCTCGACGCCAATGTGAGGATCAAGGAACAGCAGGTGAGGCTGACGCGCGGCGACTATCTGCCCACCCTCGGGCTGAGCGCAGGATGGAGTGCCTACGGCAACATCAGGCTCAGCTCAATGGCCCAGGGCCCGGACGGAAATTACTATCCCGTGGAGCAGAACATCAAGAACAACGGGTTTAACATCATGCTCGCGCTGCAGGTGCCGCTGTTTCATTGGGGTGAGGGAATAAAGAAGGTGAAGGATTCGAAACTCGACGTTGCAAACGCGCGTCTGGATCTCGACCACTCGCGCCGCATGATGAACCTTGAGGTCCAGCAGGCGATCTCTAACGTCACCACGGGGCAGCATCTGCTCGAATCGGCGCAGATCGCCATGACGCAGGCCGACGCATCGCTCAAAGAGACATCAGTGAGCTACAAGGCCGGAATGTGTACGCTCACCGAAATGCTCGATGCACAGAGCCAGTGGCACACATCGAGAGCAAATCTCATCGAGGCGCAGACCCAGCTCCGCATCAACATCATTGAGTATCGTCGCGTTACGGCCACTCTCTGAAATTCACGTATCCTGCAATAAACGTAAACAATTCGGGCGGACCGGCAATATGCCGAACCGCCCGGGTTGTTTATGCGTGGATTGAACGGGTGATCACTCAACAGTCCAGGTGTCGCCTGCCAGAGCCATCTCGCGCAGCGAGTTGAAGCCTTTCTTGGCACGCACCTGAGCTATCTGTTCATCCAGAGCCTCGTTGTAGACCGGCGAATCGACATCGCGGATCACACCGAGAGCGAGAGGCAGATCAGTGCCGTCCATCATTGCGAGCTGATGGTGGAGAACGCTTGAGGGCGTTTTTGCATCGTGAACCAGAACATCGTCGATTGTCCAGCCATCTTCACCGATGGTGACAGCCTTCAGGGTGAAACCTTCGGCCACGATACCGCGGTTGCCATCTTTGCCGAATACCATCTTCTCGCCGTGACGCAGATGAATGGTGCGGTCGGCGCGATGTTCGCGATCGGTGATGTAGCTGTGGATACCGTTGTTGAAAATCACACAGTTCTGAAGCACTTCCACAACCGATGCACCTTTATGACGGGCAGCTGCTTCCATAACCTCGCGCGAGATTTCGAGCTCAACGTCGATTGCGCGGGCAAAGAAATGGCCGCGTGCGCCAAACACGAGTTCGGCCGGCACGAAGGGATCTTCAACAGTGCCGTAAGGAGAGGATTTCGACACGAATCCGCGGGCCGACGTGGGGCTGTATTGTCCCTTTGTCAGGCCATAGATCTTGTTGTTGAAGAGCAGAATGTTGATATCGATATTGCGACGGAGGGCATGGATGAAGTGGTTGCCACCGATGGCAAGCCCGTCGCCGTCGCCCGAGATCTGCCACACCGTCATGTCGGGGCGGGCAATCTTATAACCGGTGGCAACAGCTGCGGCGCGGCCATGAATGCCGTGGAAGCCATAGGTGTTCATATAGTAAGGCAACCGCGAGCTGCATCCGATACCTGAAATAACGGCAGTTTTTTCAGGGGGCACACCGAGTGCGGCCATCGCCTTATGGAGCGAATTGAGGATTGCGTGGTCACCGCATCCCGGGCACCAGCGCACTGACTGGTCACTCTTATAGTCGGCTGCTGTAAAGCTTTTCTGTTCGTCTTGCATTGCCGTAGGGATTAACGATTGATAATTTCTTTGATGCGATCCTTGAGCTCACCCACCATGAAGGGTTGGCCCTGAACCTTATTGATACGCTCTATTCTGACCTCAGGGAACTTTGCCTGCAGATAGTCGGCAAACTGACCGGTGTTGAGTTCGGCCACGATCACTCTCTTGTAGCGGTGCAGAACCTCGGCGGTGTTGGCGGGCAGAGGATTGATGTAGCGGAACTGCGCGCTGTCAACCTTCACGCCCTCATGGGTGAGCTCGGCAGCTGCAGAGCGGAGGTGTCCGTAGGTTCCGCCCCAGCCAACGAGCAGAGTGTCGGCATCGCCCTCACCCAGAACCGGAAGCTCAGGAATAGAATCGGCTATGCGGGCAATTTTTTCGCGACGTGCCTCAACCATGCGCTCGTGGTTCACGGCATTGGTCGAGATAGAGCCTTTGTCATAATCTTTTTCCAGACCGCCGAGACGATGGGGATGTCCATGTTCTTCGCCGGGAATAGCCCATGAACGCACCATGGTGCGGGCATCGCGTACGTAAGGCTGCCAGTCATCGCCGCAATTAACCGGATCATGCAGCGGCACTTTGATCTCGGGGAGTTCGTCGGCCTCAGGAATGCGCCAGGCCGATGAGCCGTTGCCGATGAATGCATCGCTGAGCATGATCACGGGGGTCATGTGCTCCATGGCAATGCGCGATGCCTCAAAAGCCATCGTGAAGCAGTCGGTGGGCGATTCAGGAGCCACAACAGCGACGGGCGACTCACCGTTTCGGCCATAAAGGGCCTGCATAAGGTCGGTCTGCTCGGTTTTGGTGGGAAGACCGGTTGAAGGGCCTCCGCGCTGAACGTCGATCACAACGAGCGGCAACTCGGCCATAACAGCCAGACCGATTGCCTCACCTTTGAGTGCCAGGCCGGGGCCAGAAGTTGATGTAACGGCCAGGTCGCCGGCAAACGAGGCTCCGATGGCCGAGCAAACGCCGGCAATCTCATCCTCCATCTGCACAGCCTTCACTCCGAGGTCCTTGCGCTTGGCCAGCTCGTGGAGAATATCG
>CAZKXM010000029.1:0-20527 GCA_964556785.1 uncultured Bacteroides sp.
TCGCCGACTATTTCGATGCCGACAACAAGATGCTCGGCTATCTGATGGAGAAAGAGGTAAATGCTGTGGAGAAGATTCTCGGCAATATCCAGCGTCCGTTCACGGCTATTATGGGCGGTTCAAAGGTTTCAACCAAAATCGGCATTATCGAAAACCTGATGGACAAGGTTGACAACCTTATTCTTTGCGGTGGCATGACATTCACTTTTGCCAAGGCACGCGGCGGCAAGATCGGCGATTCAATTGTTGAGGACGACAAGCTCCAGCTTGCTCTCGACATTATCAAGATGGCCAAAGAGAAAGGCGTCAACCTGATTATCGGTACTGATTGCGTTGCCGGCGATGCTTTCTCAAACGATGCCCATACCCAGGTGTGCAGCGTTATGGATATTCCTGACGGATGGCAGGGTCTTGACGCCGGTCCTGAGAGCCGCAAAGCGTTTGTCGATGCAATCAAGGATGCAAAAACCATTCTGTGGAATGGTCCGGCGGGAGTGTTCGAGTTCGAGAAATTTACCGACGGATCGCGTGCCATTGCCGAAGCTATCGTTGAGGCAACTTCAAAAGGCGCGTTCTCGCTTATCGGCGGCGGTGACTCAGTTGCCTGCATCAACAAGTTCGGCATGGCCGACAAGGTTAGCTATGTATCGACAGGTGGCGGTGCCCTCCTCGAAGCAATCGAAGGAAAGGTGCTTCCCGGCGTAGCAGCTGTCAAAGGCGAATAATCCCACACCTGATATCCCTATAGAGGCAGGCTTCCATTCTTCAGATTGGGAGCCTGTCTTCTCTTTATTCCGTCGGGCCCTGTTTCTAAGTGAGGTTTCGGATTTGGAGGATCGCTTGTTCCGTATCATATAACCCACTATTCATTAAACTATGGCTACGATAAAAGTGATTTTCAGAGCATATTCATCAACAGGAACAGGAACTTTGTTTTATCGAATTATTCGCAATCGGAAAATTCGTCAGATCAATTCCGGTCACCGGGTGATGCGCAACGAATGGGACAGCACGACGGGTAAAGTGACGGTTCCGGCAGATGAAGACAGAAGGACTTATATTAAGTCAGTACAAAATGATATTGACAGGAATGTTGCACGACTTCGCAAGATTGTCAGCCGGCTTGAGAAAGAGAATGAATGTTTTACAGCCGATGAAGTAATTGCAGTGTATAAATCATCGCGTAAGGTAGCAGGTTTCATCGCATTCGGACGGGAGCTGACCGCATCATTGATAAGCACCGGCAGGCTTAGGTTAGCTGATCACTACACCACCGCCTTAAACCGCCTTTCCCGCTTCACCGGAGATAGTGATATAGAGTTCTATGACTTTAACTCTGCTTTGATGGAGCGATTCGAATCTCATCTAAAAGACAACATGATTTGCCTCAATACAATATCTTACTACATGAGGAACTTAAGGGCTATATTTAATAAAGCGGTTGAACGGCATCTAACCGATTCGCGAAATCCTTTCAAGCGCGTCTACACAGGTATTGCAAAGACGGTAAAAAGAGCTGTTTCTGTCGACATTGTCAAGGATTTGCACTCATTGGATTTGCGCGGAGACAGACATACAGAGCTGGCCAGAGATATATTCATGTTCAGTTTCTTTACCCGCGGGATGGCATTCATTGATGTTGCCTTTCTTAGAAAGCAAAATCTAAAGAAGGGCACACTCTCATATCATCGGCATAAAACCGGCCAACGGCTGATAATCAAATGGGAACCTCAGATGCAACAGATTGTCGAGAAGTACTCCTGCCCTACATCAGATTACATGTTCCCGATTATTGATTCATCCCAACCGGATCACTACCGGCAATACAGATTGGCCTACAACAAACTGCTGCGCAGATTAAGGAAACTTGGGGATATGTTGGGGTTAACCGAACCACTCACGTTTCACTGCAGCCGGCATAGCTGGGCCTCTATAGCCAGAAACAATAATGTTCCTCTATCTGTAATTTGCGAAGGTATGGGACACGACTCGGAGAAAACCACGCGGATATATCTCGCATCAATCGACACTTCGTTGGTTGACAAGGCAAATAGCGAAATTATCAATATGATTGACAGGTGAGTCACGCAAAGATATATCAATAGGCATAACCCAAAGTCTCTTTAGAGATGTGCAATTCTCTATATTAGAGTGCTCAGACATACACTCGCATTAGATATCTAATTGACAACTAAGGAAGTGTGTGAGTCTGGATCTGTTCTTTGTGATAACCTGTTATGCAACTGGAACGTCAACCGTTTTAGGGTTAGTTAATGGTGTATTCCTAAGATTGTCATTAAGAATTATTTTTAGTAACTTTGCAAGCGCAGACAGGAGAATTGAGCACTCTAATATAGAGAACTCGATGAAATTCTGTTTTTTGCACGATAAAATGAGCCAACCATTCAGTCCATTATGGAAAATGGAATTGGCTGCGAATTATATCGCAGGCTGTATAACCGGCAGTGTATTAGTGAGATACTTTGCATTGCAGGACTCAAAGTATTGTCAATAAACAGAATTGACGGCTTCATTGAACGATCAGTCTAACACACCTTGTTGGTTTGTTATGCGTGACCTTAAAAGGGCCAATGCTAAGGAGCCTGCATATATATCGCTGCCGAAGTTAGGCTTTGAAACCTTCACGCCGATGCACTGGGTGCTGAACAAAAGTGCCTCAGGCGCGACAAAGAGGGAGTACAAGCCTTTTATCCACGGCCTGCTTTTCGTTAAGTCACTGAAGAAGGATCTTGACCCAACGGTTGCTAAAACACCGACCCTTCAATACACATTTGTAAAAGGCTCACGGCAGACTCCGCTTGTTGTCCCGACTTCCGAGATGGAACTGTTCATCAACGCTGTTTCTGCGGAACATTCTGCATGTGTCTACTATTCGCCTGAGGATATTAAACCCGAAATGCTTGGCAAGCGTGTGAAGATAGTGGGAGGTGTGATGGATGGTGCTGTCGGAAATTTGCTAAAGTTACAAGGATCAAGGCGCAAACGTCTGGTTGTCAATCTCAAGGACATGTTGGTAGCCTCAGTGGAAATCACTGACGGGTTTGTTGAACTGTTATGAAGTATCCCTCGATTAGTTTCTTCAAAAAGATGAATTTTTCACGGATTCCATCGAGGGATCTGCCGCTCTATGCCTATGCTCTAACCAGCTGCCTGCAGCCGGCCTCGGTTGTCGGTAACAAGTGGTTTCGTGCGGTTGCTGAGTCATGCAAAGAAAAGGTCAGGGAACTCCGTGAACAGATCGCTCTCCGGCTTAAAAACAATGATAGTTCAGAGCATCTGATGCATGCCCTGGCTATTTTGGATGGCACCTCTAACTTGGTTAACGATGCCGAAGCAGCTTCCATATTTGAAGAAAATCAGAATATGGAATCGTTGACAGTCTCCGATCTCATCGGTCTTCACTCCTTGAGCCGCAGTAATTACAATGCACTTTGCATAAGTGAGATGGAGCCGTTTACCCGCGCTTTTCAGTGGCGCATTGTCGACGAGCTCGACAGACACAAAGGGTGTAAATCCCTTTCGGCCATTCTCCGGCTAATTGAGTATATCGAGGCTGACGGTTATGCGTTCAGCCTCAGCCTGCCTTACAGAGTTGGCGATAAGCCCTCTGCGTTCAATCCAATGCTCTACTCTTCCGACGAAGCTCTTGCATGTCATATCAGAGACCTGTCGGAAAAGAAGGATTACATTGCCCGCGAAGAGCTGATAATGATTGCAGAACATATTCAGGCTGATTTTGTGGAGAGAGACATGATTGCCGATCGAATTGCTTCAGCACGCGCAATTCTCTGCACGGGTATGCCAAGTTTCAGATATCCGAAAATTGCAAAAGCGTTAGAGGGGCTCACGCCTTTAACCGCTTGAGGAATACCGACATCTGCAACTGAACATTTCTTGCCGTTCAGATCACTCACGCGATCAGGAACAGTTAACAATCGAGTTTATGAACCGGAGTCAGAAGCTTAAAAAGAATATTATTATTTCGATAGGCTTGACAGGGTTGAACTTACTTGTAAGTTTCCTGATGTATCCCCTGCTGATCGACCTCCTGGGTGTCTCGGTATATGGAACCTGGCTCACTATCTCATCGGTTGCTACATGGATGACATTCTTTGAGTTTGGTCTCGGATCAGGACTCAAGAATCAGCTTGGGGTTTCGATTGCCAATTCTCGATACTCGGAAGGCAAGGAATTGGTGTCGACCACATATTTTGTGATTGGCTGTATCGTAGCCTTTCTCTTTCTTGTGTTTTTCCTATTCCGCAATGCAATAGACTGGGGCAAACTCTTGAACTCATCGATCGATAACAATGAACTCGAATCATTCGTGTCGGTGATGGCTAGTTGCTACTTCATAGTTTTCTTCTTGAAACTGCTGGGCAATGTAGCGAGTGCGAATCAGGAACCCTTTATAGAAAAAATTATCAGCTCCAGTGTTCAGCTCGGGAGTTTCATGGTGGTGATTGTACTCACTTATCTTCATATAAGAAGCATTTTCACATTAAGTGTTTACTGGACTCTTGCCACTATTTCAATATGGGTGATCTTCTCAGTGATCCTCTACAGCAAACGATACAACAGAATCTCGCCATCGTTTAGGGCCATACGGTCGCACCGCTTCAAAACCCTGACAAACCTTGGTCTGAAATTCTTTATCATCCAGCTTTGTCTGATCATCATAACCGGATCGACAAATTTCCTGATCTCACGCTACATTAGTTCGGATGAAGTGGTTACTTACAATGCCACTTACAAGGTGTTCAGCGTGGCGCAGATCCTTTACTCGATTATTGTGGCGCCGACATGGCCGGCATTTGTTGATGCAATCGAGAAAAAGGACTATTGCTGGATTCGCCGGATTGTCAAGAAAATGATTTTGTTATGGAGCGCTATCACGGGCGGAATGGCTTTGGTGTTGATCTGCTCGCCGTTCATCTACAGATTATGGCTCGGTGAACGAGTAACTATCCCGTTTCTTCTCTCGGTGCTGCTTTTCGTTTACTTCTCGACAATGACATTCGGCGGAATTTTCAACATGTATGTCAACGCGACAGGCAAACTGAAGATTCAGATCATCAGCTGGCTCTTGGCTGCCGTGTTCTATATCCCGTTCGTGATCTTTTTAATTCAGAAGTGCAACTTCGGCATCTATGCAATTGCGGTTGGCCTGCTGTGCACCAACATCTACTATATCGCCATTGCTCCGTTGCAATATCACAATTCCATAAAAGAGGTAAATAATGAATAGTAATATCGTACAGAAGAGTTTTCTTTATGGGGGTATTATCTTGCTGATCTACTCTCTTTATGGAAAGCTGAGTGGCATTCTGGAGCTCGGGCTACCCTCCTACGGCTTTAACTTTGCTTTCGACGGATTCGTTTTGCTTTACATGCTTATCAGCTGGTTTAGCAAACCGATACAGGCGCCGTTGAAGAAAGTGCTGTGGCTGTTTACGATTGTGGGACTTTTCTCATGCCTGATCAATTTCACCAACGCAACGTCGTTTATCGATAACGCGATGTGTGTTCTGGCTCCCGTAACGGCATACGGTGTTGGCTTGTATATATCAGCATCACAATCGGTTATAGGCAATAGGCCTGTAACAATGCTCATGGTCGGGTTTGCCATCCTCGAAATTCTTTGCCTGATATCATTGATTGGCAATCAGAGTTCTCTGATGATGCACCGCGACTTTGTGTTCTGTCTGATATTCCTGACACCGGTTGTGGCCTTGATCAGAAACAGGATCCTCGCACTGATTCTGTTTCTCGTTGCCATAATTATAGCGATTCTGTCATTGAAAAGATCGGTGATTATCGGTCTTGGTGCGGCATCGATAGTGATGTGCTGTGTCTCGCTGATCTATAACAAGTCAATCCGCTTCTCCAGAAAGATAATCCTGCTGGTGGCTTTAGTGTCGATTGTCGGAGGTGTAATTTATTTCTATGTCAGCACTGAAACCATGGATCAGATGCTGACCAGAATGGAGAGCATGGAGACTGACGGCGGTAGCGGCCGAGACAAGATCTACGGAAAAGTGCTTGAGAAAATTGATCGGTCAGATTTTTCCGAGCAGCTTTTCGGTCATGGTTTCAAAGCTGTAAGTAACAATATTTTTAATCATCCTGCCCATAATGATTTGCTGGAGATTGCCTACGACTATGGCATTCTGACCCTCATAACCTGGGTGCTCGTCATCCTGTCGGTTTTGAAGCAGGCCATCAAAGCTATAAGGCAGCGAAAATATTATTACGGCGGACTTTATCTGTCATGCTTCATTCTTTGGCAAATTGTCTGTGAAACGAATTGCGTTTTCCCTAACGCTGCCTATACGGCTTCAATGTTCATAATTTTCGGGATTATCAGTTATCGGATAAACTATGGAGAAAGAGCTCTTTCCAAAGGTTCTGGTTATCTACGATAAATTCGACAACAATACCGGAATGGGTATAACCTTGACCAATCTGTTTCACAATTGGCCAAAGGACAGTCTTGCACTTGCGAGCTGCGGAATCAATAAGGAGCTCTGTGAGTCAATCAGGCCATGCTCGGGTTATTTTCCTTTAGACGGTCACTTTGTGAATGGTACCCCGGGTAATAAGTCCGTGGCTAAACCTTCAAGATTAAAGGCTATTTCAAAAAGAGTATACGACAAGCTCGGTATTTCTGATTTCCGCGAGCTGGAATTGACAGATAAGCTGAAGTCGTTCATCACGGAATTCAACCCCGACATTATCTTTACCGCTTTGGGCGACATCAGGCGTATACGTTTCGCTGAGTCGTTACACAATAGTTTCCCAACTGCAAAACTGGCACTTTATATTGTTGACGACTGGCCCGATTCAAGATTTACCGGACGATGGTTAGAAACCATGTGGCGTCGCTATTATGACCGGTCGGTGAAAAGGATAATCGGGAAATCTCAAATCCGGTTGTCGATATGCGAAAAAATGTCGAAGGTTTTCAGGCAGCGCTATGGAGTGGATTTCGTTCCGTTTCACAATCCGGTAAGTCTTGACGCTTGGGCAGCGGTTGACCGGTCGAACCGATATGGCTCCGACACGTTCTCAATCGTTTATGTCGGTAAAATCAACCGCGATACCTGCCCTCAGCTTCTTGCTCTTGGAAATTGCATAGAGAATCTTAACAATGCAGGCAAACGTGTGAAATTTGACATTTACACACCGAGCTCCGTACCCGATGAATTCGGCGCCTTGCAACACACGGAGGTAAAGGGATCGGTTTCGAATTCCGGGATACCGGCATTGTTGAAATCATATTCAATGCTGTTCCTTACTTTAGGTTTTTCCAAGGAAACGGTAAACTATGTTAAGTTGTCAATGCCTACCAAGCTCACCGAGTATCTCGCCTCAGGAACACCGATCTTGCTCTACGCACCTGCCGGGATAGCTCTAACAGAGTATCTGGCGGATAAAAATGCTGCCTACATCTGTTCTGACGAGGCTTCGCTGCCCTTTGCGCTTCAGGATGCGATAGAAAATCGTTCAGGCATGGAGACGATAGTCCAGAATGCCGCACAGGCCGTGAGCTCACATGATGCCGAAGTGGTGAGAGAAAACTTCAGGAAGGCTATGACCCGTTCCGTCTGATTCAAGCCTTACAGACACAAATAAACGTCGCTTATCAGGAGATTCCCATGTTGTATACGAATCGGTATACAGTTATCGACAAGATCATTAACAGAGTTCTCAGTAAGAAGAACTATGTTTGGTCAAAAATATCTCCTGACAAGGCTGTAGGGCTACTCTACAAGGATGAAAAGCTGTCGGTCACAGAGTTCTCACAAAGGTTAAGAACTGTTACCGGTGATTTTGATAAGGAGCTCGCTATTAACATTCCTTCGGCCGAACATAACTCGATTCTGGAGTATGCTGACAGAGCGTTGAATCATGAGTTTAACATTCTCGGTTCAGGCTGGGTGAAACTGCAACCTTTGAATTGGACCGAAGATTTCATTCATGGTTTTTCATGGGCGAACAGAGGCTTTTACAGATCATATAAACTTGTCTCAGGCCAAGGTGACAGAGACATAAAAGTGGTTTGGGAGCTCAATCGCTGCCATCACCTGCTGTGGATGGGCGAGGCATACTTATTGACCGGCGATGGTAAGTATGCAACAGAGATTGTCGGGCAGATAAGTGACTGGATTGCGCAAAACCCTCTGATGTACTCGGTTAACTGGACCTGCTCGATGGATGTTGCCATCCGTGCCGTCAACTGGATCTACGCACTCTCTATGATAAGCGGTTCGGGTGCAATTGATGAAGTTTTCGTCAGGAAGGTTATGCGATCGCTGTTCGATCACCTGTTTTTCATTATCAACAATCTCGAAAAAACCATACCGAACAGCGGTAACCATTATCTGTCAGACCTGTCGGGCATTCTCTTCATAGCACCTCTGTACCCCACCAATCGTTTCGCAAAGCGCTGCAGCCGGTTTGCACTAAAAGAGTTTAATCGAGAAGCGCTGATAGAGTTAAACGATGACGGAAGCAACTACGAAAACAGTATTTCATATCACCGGCTGGTTACCGAACTATTCCTTTACACTCTTTTGAGCTTGAAGAGGCGAAATCAGTCTGTTCCCGAAGAAGTGGCATCGCGAATTAGCCGCGCTACTGACTATATCCGTTTCTACTCCAAATTCAACGGACTGGCCCCTGTTATGGGAGACAACGATAACGGGCGCTTATTGCCTTTTGTGCCGCGCGATTTCAGGACCCACAGTTACCTTGCCGACATCGGGAGCCGTATATTTTACGGCGATGACATTATACCCGGTGGTGAATATGCCTTTATGGGTTCTGTGCCGACAATTTCTGTCAGGAGGCATACGCCGATTCAGGCATCGTTGTCAGGAATCGCTGTTGCTGAGCAACCGCCAGCTTTTTTAATCGTAACTAACGGAGGATTCGGGCTTGATCGTTGCAGGAAGCAGGGCCAGCAAGGCGGAACCCATACCCATCCCGACAATCTGTCGTTTGAGCTCGCACTCGGTAACTATGATTTTCTGATAGATCCGGGCACATATGTCTACACATCAGACTTCAAGAAGCGAAATCTCCTCCGATCAACAGGAGCTCACAACACTGTGGTTGTTGACGGTCAGAATCTGGCCGAGTTCTCCAATTCATCAGCTTTTGTAATGAAGCAATTACTGACCGATATAGAGATCAAAACAACGCGGGTTTCCGAAACAACCACTAAAATCAGCGGGCAATTTGATTTTAATAACGGAAATCTTCATTACCGTCATAAGCGTGAGTTCACACTTAACGAACACGACCTCAGGATTACCGACAGGATTATTTCGGAGGGACAACATCAGGTTCGCCTCAATTTCATTGTGCCGCCGGCAATTGAAGTGAAATGTGAAGGTAGCGGAGTCCGACTCCTTTCCGACGATTTCGAGCTTGCGCTGAAAGCCGGTTGTTCAGCAAGTGAGCTCAAGTGTGCAACCGAAGCATTCCCCTGTTCACCATCTTACGGAATAATCAACGAGGGTACGCGGGTTGCGTTTTCCGGTGATATTTTCAACGAAGGGTTATTTGAAACATCGATTCAATGGACAAGAAGAAAGTAGCGATGGTGCTCTACACCCAGGGTCTGGAGTATGACGACCGCGTTCGCAAAGAAATCCTATCCATAACCCGGGCCTACCCTGAGATCTCTTTTGAGATATTCGCGGTTACACCTGTCAACCGTAAGGAGGATGGTGTGACGGATTATGGCGTCATATACCATATTCCGTATCTTAAATCGCGCGACCGTTACTCGTCGGGCAGCCACACACTTGCCAAGGCTTTTGACTTCTACAAGACAGTGGCGCCTGAGCTCAAGAGGTTTGACGCAGTTTGGTGTGCTGATATCGAAACCTTCCTCTTCCCTGCCCTGCTGCCGAAAGGTAAACCCATTATATGGGATCTGCATGAACTTCCGTCGCCATTCATGGGGCGCAGTTTCATGAAAATTCCGTTTAGATACATTGCACGCAGATGCACGTTAATGTATCACGCCAATGAGTCGCGAATCGAATGCCTCAAGAATCTGGGCTTACTTCCATCGTCGACTCCGAATATCGCCATCCGTAATTATCCCAACCGTGATCTCCGGGATGTCGAGACTCCGGATTATCCGAAATTTCAGGAATTCAAGCGCTGGCTCAACGGACGAAAATGCCTTTATCTGCAAGGAGTGAGCACCATGATCCGTCGGCCGGTGGAATCGGTATCGGCTGTGATGGAGAGCCCCGGGGTTTGCGGTGTGGTTGTCGGTGGATATCCTGAGGAGGCCATGAAGACACTTATCGGAAAATATGGTGCCGACGCCGTTGCCGAAAAAGTGTTTTTTGCAGGTAAGGTTCCGCAGATACAAACCAAAAACTTTATATCGGAGTGTGTCATGGGACTGGTGTTCTATCAGGCCACAACTCTCAACAACAAGCTGTGTGAACCCAACCGAATGTTCCAGACAATCATGATGGGCAAACCTGTGATTGTTGGCTGCAATCCTCCGATGAAGGAGATTGTCGAAAAGTTCAAGGTCGGGATTGCATTGAACTCTGATGGCTCTGACATAAAGGAGATTGTCAAGGCAATTTCTGACATTGATGCTGACTATGACAATTTCAGCCGTCACACGGCTGAAGCATGTAATCACATCACCTGGGAAGATCAGGAAGATCTTCTGACTTCGTCGTTCATTTCCGTATTTAACAAATAAACAATAAAATATAAACCTTTACTGTAATGAAAGCTTGCTTTATGGGGCTTGGCTACATAGGCCTGCCCACAGCGATAATTGCCGCCAAGGAAGGCGGGGTCGACATTATCGGAGTCGATATCAATCCTTCGGTTGTTGAGCAGACCAATGCCGGTCATCTCCACATTATCGAGCCGGGGATGGAAGAGATGCTGCAGGAAGTTGTAAAATCAGGTAAGCTCCGTGCCTCGGTTAAGCCTGAGGTTGCCGATGCCTATTTCATGGTTGTTCCCACCCCTTTCAAAGGGAACCATGAACCCGATGTTAGCTATGTCGAAGCTGCCACTCGCGCGGTTATCCCCCTGCTTAAAAAAGGTGATCTTTATGTGATTGAATCGACATCTCCGGTTGGAACAACTGAGCAGATGGCTAAAATTATATTTTCGGAGCGGCCCGAACTCGAGGGAAAGATCTTTATTGCATATTGCCCGGAAAGAGTGTTGCCCGGAAATGTGATTTATGAACTTGTCCACAACGACCGTGTGATCGGTGGATTGGATGAAGCCTCAACCAACAAGGCGAAAGAGTTCTACAGCCGGTTTGTCAAAGGCACTCTCCACCCCACCAATGCCCGCACGGCTGAAATGTGTAAACTCACCGAAAATTCGAGCCGCGACGTTCAGATCGCTTTCGCCAATGAATTGTCGCTCATCTGCGATAAAGCCGGAATCAATGTTTGGGATCTTATCAATCTGGCAAACAAACATCCCCGCGTCAATATCCTGCAGCCCGGCTGCGGCGTAGGCGGTCATTGCATTGCGGTAGATCCCTACTTCATCACCGCTGAATTTCCTGCCGAGTCAAAGATTATCGCCGATGCACGCGAGATCAACAACTACAAGGCATTCTGGTGTGCTGAAAAGGTTAAGAACGCCATCCTCGAGTTTGAACTGAAGCACAACCGCAAGCCGACAGTGGCTATGATGGGCCTTGCCTTCAAGCCGGATATCGACGATTTGCGCGAGTCGCCGGCAAAGCAGATTGTCAACAAAGTGATGCAGAATTGCAATGACGCGGAGATTCTTGTTGTTGAACCAAATGTGAAGTCGCACGGCGGGTTCACGCTCACCGACTATAACGAGGCTTACGAAAAGGCCGATATCGTTGTGTTCCTCACCGCGCACAAACCTTTCAGATCGCTTCCTTGGCGTGACGATAAAGTGATTCTCGATTTCTGCGGAATCTTCAAAAAATGATTTAATGCGCCGAATGGTCAAAAGGGCTGTAAAGGCTCTGTTCAGGCTCTATATCAAAATCCACGAAAAGAGCTGTGATCGTGTTAAATATCTTTGGTTCGGTCGACATTCAAATGTTCTGGCAATAGTGTTTTCGGCCTTTGATTCCGATAATAGTCAACGGGCCTATAACTATGTCAGGAGTCTGTCACGAATTCCAATTGACTTTATCTTTCTGTCTGATCCATTCGGTTATCGTGGAAGTTATTATCTTTATGATAATGGCTCTGACAATCCAAAGTCGATAATCAATTCAATCATTCAGGACCATTTAGCACGCAGAAAGTATTCAAAAGTAGTTACATTAGGCACTTCGAAAGGAGGAACTGCTGCTCTCTATTACGGCCTCACCTGCCATGCAACGGATATAATTGTGGGGGCATGCCAATATCGCATCGGTTCGTATGTCGCTGAGTATCCCGACATTTTCAAGGGAATGACCGGTAAGGATGTCAACAATTCCGATATTGAATCTCTGAATTCGATAATGCCTCAGGTTGTCACTGACAAATACGATACCCCCCCTAATTACATTGGTGCATTCAAGCAAGGAGCCTACATTTGAACGCGATATCAAATATCTGATAAACGATTTGAACGCAGCGGGCTATGATTGGCGTGAGTATGACTGCGGATTCCCCAATCATAACGATGTGGGACAATATTTTATCCCTATCGCCCGGCAAATGCTGCAACAATTCAAAAATTGAAAACACATGAAGAAAGTAATGCTGGTATTTGGAACCCGTCCGGAGGCTATCAAAATGGCCCCTCTGGTAAAAGAGTTCCGGAAGCACCCCGATAAGTTTGAAACGATAGTTTGCGTCACAGGACAGCATCGTCAGATGCTCGATCAAGTACTTGAGATTTTCGAAATAAAGCCGGATCACGACCTTAACATCATGAAACAAGGTCAGGATCTTTATGACGTAACGGCACGTGTACTGACCGGTATGCGCGACGTCCTTGAGGAAGTGAAACCGGATGTTGTTCTTGTTCACGGCGATACAACTACTTCTACAGCGGCTGCACTTGCTGCGTTCTACAAGCAGATTCCGGTGGGACATGTTGAGGCAGGTCTGCGTACCCACAACATCTATTCACCTTGGCCTGAAGAAATGAACCGTCAGATCACTGGCAGAATCGCGACGTATAATTTTGCACCGACACCTCTTAGCCGCAAGAATCTGCTTGAGGAGAACATTGCTGACGAGAACATTACTGTTACAGGCAATACTGTTATCGATGCACTCTATTGGGTTGTCGACAAGATGAAGAAGGACGATAATCTCGACTTGAAGCTGCGCGATGCCCTCAAGGAAAACGGCTACGATGTTACCCGTCTCACCGATGGCCGCAAACTGGTTTTGATCACCGGACACCGCCGTGAGAATTTCGGAGATGGGTTCATCTCAATGTGTAAGGCGATAAAGACTCTGACCGAGAAATATCCCGAGGTAGACTTCGTCTATCCCATGCACCTCAACCCCAATGTGCGCAAGCCGATTCATGAGGTGTTTGGCGAAAATCTTGAAGGACTCGGAAACATGTTCTTCATCGAGCCCCTCGAATACCTCTCGTTCGTTTACCTGATGGAGAAATCACATATAGTGTTGACCGACAGCGGAGGCATCCAGGAGGAGGCCCCCGGTCTGGGCAAGCCGGTTCTGGTTATGCGCGACACAACCGAACGCCCCGAAGCCCTCACAGCAGGAACCGTGAAACTCGTCGGGACCGATTATAATAAAATCGTGTCTGAGGTGTCAGAACTGCTTGAAAATCCGTCGTATTACGACTCAATGTCGAAGGCCGTCAATCCCTACGGCGACGGAAAGAGCTGTGCTCGCATAGTTTCGAGATTGGAACACTAAACAAACGGCATGAAAGTTATAATCCTCTATAATAAGTTGTTCCATTATAGAGTTCCGGTTTGGAATGTGTTGGCCGATTATTGTGACTTGACTGTCGCATATAGTCTTGGCGACGGTGCTTTGCCAAAGGGAATGCCGTGCAAGTTCAAAACTATGTATCTACCGGCTAAGACATTCAGGAACAGATTCGTTATTCAAAGGAGCAACATCAGGAAATTAGTTAAAGGATATGATGTTGTTGTTGCCTACGGCGATATCGCTTGGTTGAAATACAGCACTCTCTCTTGGTTTGGTAAAACAAAAGTCGTGTTTCACACCTTAGGAGTCTCTGCATCCTATTCAAAAGGATATGACCAGCATAGAGGTTGGGATAAAATTAGAGCGTTTTTCTATAAAAGAGCTTCGGCATTAGCATTTTATACTGATTACCCAATCGATAAGTATAAAAAATTGGGTATTCCTGATGAAAGGATGTTTGTAGCTCCCAACACTGTTATCGTCGAGCCTGTTAGCCAGCAGAGAGATAGAGATTCCATACTGATGATCGGCACTCTTTATAGAGAAAAAGGAGTGCAGCTATTACTCGATGCCTACCTAAAATTGAGAGATCTGAAGGGCCTGCCTCCGCTATACATTGTTGGTAACGGTCCTGATTACGCTTCTATCAAAGAATGGATAGCACAACACGATATGTCTGACCTGATACATCTTGAGGGTGCTATTTACGATATTTCTGAAAAGGCTAAGTATTTCGCCTCGGCAATAGCATGTATTTCTCCGAAACAGGCAGGCTTAACCGTGCTTGAAAGCATGGGCTACGGAGTTCCGTTTATAACTACCGCACAGGCCATAACCGGTGGCGAGATTTCCAACATTCACAACGGTGAAGATGGAGTGATTTTGGAAAAAGAATCAGAGCTGGTGAGTGTGCTCGAGGATATTGCGCGTCATCCGTCGAAATATATCGCTATGGGTGTCAAGGCAAAATCTTTCTACGACAGAAACCGAACCGTAAAACACATGGCCGACGGTCTCTGGGCCGCGATCCAATATGCTTATGATCACTAAGATTATAAACTACTCCAAAGGCCTTCTCAGAAATCTTTTCAATCCGGCTGTATCTGTCTTTGCCCGAATTGATTCATCATCGCGGATTGACAGGAAATCAAAAGTTTACGGTTTTACCAAAATATATCATTCGGAAGTTGGAGCCTACACATATATTGGGCGTCACTCAAGTATTGTTCATGCAAAAATAGGAAAGTTTTGCTCGATAGCCGGAGATGTGGTTATCGGCATGGGCAATCACACCCTCTCCCACCTGTCAACTTCGCCTATTTTTACTGAACGCAGAAACGGGACCGGCCGATCATGGACGAACTCCGACAATGCGTCTCCTTATTCACCCGTAGTTATCGGAAACGATGTATGGATTGGCGAGCGCGCCATGATCATGGGAGGTGTAAAAGTTGGTAACGGGGCCGTTATTGGCGCGGGAGCGATCGTTACCAAAGATGTTCCCCCATATTCCGTTGCTGTTGGAGTGCCTGCCAAAGTGATTCGATGTCGTTTCAGTGAAGATATCGTTGAGTTTCTGGAGTCACGTCAATGGTGGAACATGGACGAAGAAAGCCTTAAAGGTATTATCAGGCTTTTCCAAAATGATCGAATAGACTTATCCGAGCTCAAAGAGGTTTTGAAATAATGGCTAAACGGAAGAAAATATTGATTATTTCTGCTGTCTTTCCGCCGGAACAAGTCACGTCGGCATATCTTAATTATGATTTAGCCAAAAGGCTGTCGGAAGATTATAGTGTCGTTGTGTTGCGTCCGAAACCAACAAGACCTATCGGCGCATGTTTCAGTAATGATTTGTGGACTGACCCTGACTTTGAAACAATCCAAATTGATTCCTACACCAATCCGCAGTCGCAGTTGATTGGCCGCTTCAAGGAAGCAATTGATTTCAGCAGGAAGTGTAACGCATACATCAGGAAGAATCATACGGATATTGATTTTGTATACAACGACGGATGGCAACTTTTCGGGCTCTATCTGATTGCAAAAGAGTGTCGGAAATATAAAATACCTTACATTGTACCGATACAGGATATTTATCCGGAATCCTTATTCACCGGAAGAAAATTGCCAAAGAGTTTTGACCGTCTCATAAGCTATCCATTGCGATGCATCGACAGATATTATCAAAAGCACGCAGCAATGGTAAGGACAATCTCGGCGGAAATGGCCGATTACCTGGCGGAATCAAGGTCAATTCACCGGGATAAATACCTCACCATAAACAATTGGCAGAACGATGAGGATTTCAAGGAAATTCCGGATCATTCGCGTAGTGATTCATTGACCTTCTGCTATGTAGGCAGCCTAAACGAGCATGCTAACGTTGATTTGATTATCAAGGCTTTTCATGAAGCAAATTTGCCGAACGCACGGTTGAACATTTATGGCGGTGGTAATCAGAAGGCCGCATGTGAGAAACTCGTTACGGATATTGGAGCCGACAATATTTTCTTCGGGTATGTTTCACGCAAGGAAATACCTGAGGTCCAGGCAAAGGCCGATGCCCTGATTCTGGCACTTCCAAAAGGGAACGGAACATTATGTCTGCCTTCAAAACTCACATCGTATCTTCTGTCGGGAAAACCGGTTATAGCGAGTGTGGATGCAGGAAGTTCGACATCAAACATAATAAAGCACGAAAGCTGCGGCATTGTTGTGCCTCCTGATGATTTGAATGCGTTAAGAATGGCCTTTATTGATTTCGGGAATAAAAGTCAGACTGAATTAGCACAAATGTCGCAAAACAGCCGCTCGTTTGCAGTGGCGAATCTTACTCGCGAAACAAATCTTGAAAAATTGCTTGTCACTATCAAAAGCGTCTTAAACAATGATTGAAACAAAGATGCACGGATTTAGAGCCCGTTTGGATTATGTTCTGAAACATAACAAGCTTGTCAATAGGTTGTTCAGAAGCACTCTGAGCAGTGTGATGAAAGTTTGGGGGACATTCATTCCGGTTGATGATAAGTTGATCCTTTTTAGCGGACACAGTAGAAAGTATAATGACAGTCCGAGAGCTATCTATGAGTACATGATTGCCCGGAAGGAGTTTAAGGACTACAAATTCGTGTGGGCTTTAGAAGACCCTGATAACGTGGAGATACCGGGCCCGGCAATAAAGATTAAAGCTGATTCAGCAGCCTATTTCAAAGCTTCATTAAAAGCAAAATACTGGATTACGTGCGTTAATATCGAACGAAGTCTTCGATATAAGAAGAAAGGGTGTAAATACCTGAACACCTGGCATGGAGTTGCATTCAATTGCATAGGCAACGCCGCCGGAGGAAGAAATGACTATGATTTCAGTCATATCAATTATTTCTGTTATGAGAGTGATTATCAGAAAAATATCTTCAAAAGAGATTTCAATGTACGGGAAGACGCATTGATTCCCACAGGTTTGCCCCGCAATGATGTGTTATACTCTACTACTCCTAAAGAAATCAATCTTCTGAAGAAAAAATTGGGCTTACCTCTTGATAAAAAGATTATCCTGTATGCTCCCACTTGGAGAGACAGTAAGGACGGAGGTGCCTCTTATGCAATTAAACCTCCGATCGACTTCAAGGCATGGGAACGGAAACTTAAAGATGAATATGTACTTCTTTTGAGAACTCATGCTTACACCACAAATCTGCTTGGTGTGCAATTCAATGACTTCTGCAGAGATTTCTCCAATTATCCGAACATCAACGATCTTTATAAGGTGTCGGATATACTGATCTCTGACTATTCGGCTTGCATTGCCGATTATTCAATTCTTGAGCGACCCGTTATCTGTTTCGCCTATGATTATGACGAATATAAGGCGGAGCGCGGCCTTTATATTGATTTCCGCCAGGAGATGCCTAACGGGGTATTTTCTGATCAGGAATCGATTCTGAAGCACATTCTGTCACTCGATTATGCTGCAGAGTGCCGGAAGACAAAACATATGATTAAAGACAAATTCACTTATATCGGAGGTAATGCCACACAAAAGTGTGTAGAGACTATATTCGATGCATGATTCTGATATAAAAGTAAAGACAGTTCACATTTGCAATGATAAATTTCACGGTAGGTCCGGTTCAGTCTTCTGAGTCGGTCTGTTCAATAGGCGCTGAACAAGTGCCGTATTTCCGCACACAAGAGTTCTCCGAGCTTATGCTTGAGAATGAAAGGCTGATGCTTAAATTCACAAATGCGCCTGAAAACAGTAGAGCGGTGTTCCTTACGTCGTCCAGCTCGGGCGGTATGGAGGCAGCAGTTATGAACACCTTGACGCCTAATGACAAGGCTATTGTGATTAACGGCGGAAGTTTCGGAGAACGATTTGTTGAGCTTCTCTCACTACATTCAATCCCCTATTCTGAAATAAAGATAGAGCATGGAAAAGCGTTAAGACCGGAACACCTGACCCCATTCGAGAACCAGGGTTACACCGCTCTCCTTATGCAGAAGCATGAGACATCAACAGGCGTGCACTACGACATGGATTTTATCAGTGACTTCTGTAAACGCAATGGCATTTTTCTGATTGTCGATACGGTCAGCACGTTTTTATGCGATCCATTCGACATGGCTGAATCTGGTGCCGATGTTATGATTACCGGAAGTCAGAAGGCATTGGCTTGCCCTCCCGGTATATCAATCTTGGTGCTGTCTCCTGTAGCGATTAAGCGAATCAGCAATACAAAATGTTTATGTCAGTATTTTGACCTGAACCTTGCTCTGAAAAATCAGGATCGTGGACAAACGCCCTGGACACCGGCAGTGGGAATATTGCGTCAGATAAATGCCAGACTCAAGGAGATCGATGCTAATGGAGGCACACCTGAAGAAATCAGCAGGTGCGCCGCTCTGGCCTCATATTTCCGCAAAGAACTCGTCAGAAATAATCTGCCATTTGAAATTGTATCGGAGAGTATGTCGAACGCTCTTACTCCATTACACCCGTTAACTCAGTCTGCTCACGAGATTTTCCTGAAATTAAAAGATGAATATGGAATCTGGGTGTGCCCTAACGGCGGAAGCATGAAAGACACAGTGTTCAGAGTCGGTCACATGGGATGCCTTGAGCAAGCTGACTATGATAAGTTGATTACTGCGTTTCTCAGTTTGAAAGAAAAAGGATTCATATAATGAAAAAGGTAATTACATATGGAACCTATGATCTTTTTCATGAAGGTCACTACAATCTCCTGAAACGGGCAAAAGCTTTAGGTGACTATCTGATTGTCGGAGTTACGACGGATAATTTTGACCTCGAAAGGGGAAAAATGAATACGTGTAACAACGTCATGGAGCGGATCGAAGCCGTTAAGGCTACAGGACTTGCCGACCAGATAGTGATTGAAGAGTACCGAGGTCAGAAGATCAGCGACATTCAGAAATATGGTGTCGACATTTTTGCGATAGGCTCTGACTGGACCGGATACTTCGACTACCTGAATGAATTTTGCGACGTGGTCTATCTTCCGAGAACCGAAGGAATCTCCTCAACGCAATTAAGGAAAAAGAGACCCGTCGTCAATTTGGGGATTATAGGTACCGGAAGCATAGCGAGAAGGTTCATTACCGAGGTAGCTCATGTCAACAGCGTTGTCGTTACGGCTGTTTATAATCCTGATCACGATGAAGCAAAAAGATACTGTGACGATTTTGGTGTAGAGAACTGTGCCGGAACCATCGATGAGTTTTTTGAACTCTGTGACTCTGTATATATAGCGTCGCCCTTTTACACCCACTACGACTATTGTTTATCTGCCTTGAAAGCCGGTAAGAATGTGCTGTGCGAGACCCCTTTTGTAATGAAAGAGAGTCAGGCGTCAGAACTGTTCAGATTGGCTGATGAAAAAGGACTTGTACTTATGTCGGCCTTAAAAACCGCATACTGCCCGGCTTTCGGACATTTATACACTCTTTTGAAATCAGGTATTATCGGTGAAATCGTAGAGATCAACACTTCGTCGACCACTCTGCTTGAGGAGGGTTCATATCTGGATGGAAAGAGATATGGCGGTTCAATGACTGAAAACGGATGTTTCACTTTACTGCCTATATTGAAATTTTTAGGTACCGATTTCCTGAATATCAATTTCTATTCTAAAGATAAAAACGACATCGATATTTTCACAAAAGGTGTCTTGAGATTCGAACACTCAGTGGCCTCTTTTCAAGTAGGAATTGGTGTTAAGACGGAGGGTAATCTTATAATTTCCGGAACAAAAGGATATGTCTATGTTCCTGCGCCATGGTGGAAAACAGATTACTTTGAAGTTCGATACGAAGATCAGAATCAAAACAAGAAGTACTTCTACCCCTATATGGGTGAAGGTTTGAGATACGAGATAAAGGACTTTGCCTCGGCAATCTTAACTCACGACTTTTCATTTTTCAAACTTACAAGAGATGAAATAATCGCCATGAGTAAGATTCAGGAAAGTTTCTCGCAGGGAATAAATGTCTTCAAATTGTAAATCATAAAGAATCCATATAAATGTCAGTTTTCAAAGATAAGACGCTGCTGATCACCGGCGGGACCGGGTCGTTCG
>CAZKXM010000030.1:0-15578 GCA_964556785.1 uncultured Bacteroides sp.
CGCCGCGACCGCCGTCGCCGCCGTCAGGCCCACCTTTAGGCACATATTTAGCACGATGGAAATGACGCGAACCTGCGCCACCTTTACCGCTTCGGCAAAGGATTTTGACATAGTCTATGAAGTTGGAATCTGCCATTGTCTTTTTCTCTGTATCAGCTACCCGGATATTAGCCGGGCGCATTTATTATATAACCGCCCGGGGGCGTCAACGGTTTGCAAAAGTGATGTTTTTCATCAGCTCGCAGGCCCGCTGATAGTCGGCTGGCGAACCGATGTCAATCCACGTTCCGTTGATAGGAAACCAGCTCACAAAGCGATGCCGGGCAAGCGCGTTGTCAATCAGATCGGGGGCATCGGTGCGACCGTCGGCGGGGAGCTCGGCAAGAAGCCGGTTGGAAATCAGATAGATTCCGGCATTGGCGAGATAGCGAAGGGTTGGCTTCTCGCTGAGCGACTCAACGCGCTCGCCGTCAGTTGTCATAACCGCATACGGAACCGACACGACATACGGGATCGCCGCGATCGTAATGTCGGCGCCCGTGCGTTCGTGGTGAAGATACATTTCTTCGAGATGGATGTCGGTCAGCAGGTCGGAGTTCATCACCAGTGTGGTGCCCTCAGGATCGGCAGCGGCATCGGTAAGCGCCACAGAGCCTATCGTTCCCATGAAACGAGGCTCGCGCACGGTTTTCACCTTCACGCCCTCCACCTCGGTGGCGAAATGATCTTCGAGCTGTTCGGCCAGATAGTTGAGGGTGACGGTGATGTCGGTCACCCCCACCCGGGCCAGAGCACGGATATTATAGTCAATGATCGGCTTTCCGCCGACTTCGAGCAGCGGCTTGGGTGTGGAGAGTGTAAGCGGACGAAGGCGCTCCCCCTTCCCCCCGGCCATCAGCACGGCCTTTATCGGAAGGATGGTCGAGGTGACGCGCGTGTCGATAATGCCCGACGGACGGCCATCGCTGTCCACAACCGGTACAAGCGAGATTCCCTGACTGCGGATGTCGCGCAGCAGCGCCGGCCTGACGGCTCCTTGTGTCAGCGATCGGTAGTCGCGCCTCATGGCGGCCGAAACCGGCGATTCGAGCGACACACCGCCAAGCAGCGCACGTCGCACGTCGCCGTCGGTGAGGGTGCCGCTCAGCCTGCCATCGCCGTCAATGGCAAGAAGCGTCATCGATCCTCCCGGAAGTGAGTTGATCCGGCTCAGGGCGCTGAGCAATGTCTCGCTTTCGCTGATTATGTGATTGTTAAAGTCTACCATCTTCATTGTTCATTATCGCCTCGGCAATGGTCCAGTCAAGCGGAGTGTCCAGATCAAGACTTCGCTCGCGTGGCATCTCGACGGCCACCCGGCGCCGCATCGAGCCGATTGGAGTGTTGCGGATGGACTGTGGATTGAACACGTAAACAGCCCCGTTGAACTGCCACACCCGAGGTGCATCCTGCCGACGGGTGAATGTGCCCGGCCCCTTACAAACCTGAAGATATCCTGCATCGTCGGTTTCGAAGCAATCATAATAGGGATTGGCTGCCGATGAGGTCACCGTCACTGCCATATCAATGTCGGGTCGGCATTCGGCATAGGCTTCCAGGCATGCCTTGATGTCGGCCACGGTGCGGAAGGGCGACGTGGGTTGCAGAAGCACCACGCAGTCATAGTCGATCCCCCGGCTGTCAGCCCAATTCATGGCATCGATAATAACCTCGCGCGAACCGGCCGTGTCGGTTGCCAGCTCTGCCGGGCGCATATAGTCGACCGTCAGACCTGCAGCGCGTCCCGAGCCGGCGATTTCCTCGCTGTCGGTTGACAGAACCACCCGCTCGGCAGAGACGAGTGACAGCGCACACTCCACTGCATAATGAAGCAGCGGCTTGCCATGAAGCAGCTTGATGTTTTTTTTCGGAATGCCTTTGCTGCCCCCGCGGGCAGGTATCACAAAAAGGGGCTTCAGTCGATCCATACTTCCGCAAAGATAAGCAAATTCAGCCATTTCTAAAAACCGCACGCACCCTAACAGGATGCGACGGCGTCGGCGAAACATTTTGAGCCCCGCTGATGTTATATTGTTATATATTATCTCACGTTCACTGTTCTGACATTATGCATTTCCGACCTATCGCCGTCACAACTCTTACGGCTCTTGCACTGACCGCTGCTGCCGAGTCGCGCTCGCTTGTCGACGTTCAGCTCGATTCGCTGAAGAGCTCACATAAAATCGTGTATATAAGCGACCGTCCCGAGGTGTCGCATCCGCATGCCGACTCTATCAGGGCGCTTATCGACGCTTTTTACTATGACCAGTTCCGTCACTTCCAGGATCCTGCCGCGCCCTATTTCCTCTTTATGAGCAAGGATGCGAAACTCGCCATGGGTATTGGCGGATGCGTCAGGATGCGTGCATGGTATGACTGGGGCGGTGCAATTCCGGCAAACGGATTTTCACCCTATCTTATCCCCATGACCCCCGATCCGACAAACAGCCGCAAGTTCGCAACAACTCCCTCAGGCTCGTCGCTGTTCTTCCGCGTGATCGGCCGCGACAAACGCTTAGGCAACTATCAGCTCTATATCGAAGCCAACTTCAACGGCTATCAGGCCCGCGACTTCCATCTCAAGAAGGCTTACGGCACCATCAACGACTGGACTATCGGCTATGCCAACTCAACGTTCAGCGATCCTGCCGCCGTGCCACCGTCGGTCGATGCTGCCGGCCCGAACAACAAGGTGACGCCCACAAATGTATTGATCCGGTGGATGCACAATTTCACACCGCACGTAACCGGCGCGCTCTCCGTTGAAACACCGTCGACAGCCATTTCAGAGAATGCCGATGTAAAGAAGGTGAGCGAATGGCTCCCTGATTTCGCTGCCTTCGCGCAATATGGCTGGGGTGAGTCGGAACACATCAGATTAGCCGGTATTGTCAGGACTCTCTCCTATCGCGACCTTCTCACTGCAAAAAATCACAATAAGGTTGGGTGGGGCCTTCAGCTCAGCTCGGTGTGGCATCCGCAGCCCCGCTGGACAACCTATATGAGTGTCAACGGAGGCGAAGGCTATGAAAGCCTCGGGGGCGATCTGCAGGCGGGCCACTACGACCTTGTCGAAACTCCCGGGAAGATGGGTGAGATGTATGCCCCCGGTGCCGTGGGCTGGAACGTAGGGGCGCAGTATAACTTCACTCCGGCCATGTTCGTTTCGGCCAACTATTCGCAATCGCGCTACCTTCCCCGCAAGGGCACTGCCGGCTCGGAGTACAAATACGGCCAGATGATAACCGTCAACTGGTTCTGGAACCTTACCGCACGCATTCAGGTGGGTGCCGAAATAGATCTTGGCATGCGCGGCAACATCGACGGCAGCCATAAATGGGCCCACCGCGCGAGTGTGATGGGCCAGTTCTCATTCTAAAAGAATAATCATTAACCATAACCTCACTTTACACTCTAATCTTATGAACGTTGGAGACAAAGTGCCCGACCTCCTGGGCACAGATGCGCAAGGCAAAGAAGTGCGCCTGAGCGACTATCCCGGCAAAACCATCGCCCTATATTTCTATCCAAAGGACAACACTTCAGGTTGCACAGCCGAAGCATGCAGCCTGCGCGACTCCTATCAGGCTCTGCTCAACAAAGGGATGCAGGTGATAGGCGTGAGTGTCGACTCGGCCGACAGCCACCGGAAATTCGCCGAAAAGAATTCACTTCCGTTCCCGCTCATTGCCGACACTGACCATCGGCTGGTTGAGCAGATGGGCGTGTGGGGCGAGAAGTCAATGTATGGCCGCAAGTACATGGGCACCTACCGCACCACATTCATCATCAACCCCGACCACACCATCGCCCGCATTATCCTCCCCAAGCAGATCAAGACAAAAACCCATGGAGAGCAATTGCTGGCGCTTGAAGATTAAGTTAACGTGAGTTAATTATTGTAATTACAGACACACTTAAATTAACATTTAAGATTGCACAACCGGCCCTCGTAGCGTGCAAAATGCACGTAACGAGGGCTTTTTGTGCATAAAATCCAGCATAAAATTGTTAATTTTTATTTACCAACCTATCCACCAATCACTTACCTCCATTCTGAGGGTCTTTACTGACGATCACAGATTGTAAATTTTTGTTAATTTTTGTAATTTTAATTCGATTTTGAGGGCCATTTGTTAACATATACTCTCGCGTGCTAATTTTTGTTCAGATTTCGGCATATTTAGCCATACGAGCGTAATGTGGCCATTTCCAGCATATTGACATTTTCATATCAGCCGAAAATTGAGTAAATTTGCATTGTTGAAAAACCAATCAAACTCCTTGGCGCCATTAAGAGCGCAAATTTCTTTAACCTCGAATTGACCATTTTCGGATGAAGACATATATCAAAGTCCTGCTCGCAGGCATAATCACCATACTCTCCACGGCAACAGCTGCGAAAGCCGAGCCCACGCCTAACCGCATCCCGATGTCTCACAGGAGTTCTCTTTCAGATCCATCCCTCTCCAATCAGTTTGTCGAAGAGGCTTATGAGAACGCCCGCCTCAACTCGCCGTTCGCATCGTTTGAGGCAGAGACAGTGAAGGTGCCTTTCAAGTCGGCCGGTCTTGCGCAGAAAATGGTGAGCTATGCAGCCAAGTTTCTTGGAACCCGTTACCGCCTCGGCGCTTCGGGTCCCAAGGCATTTGATTGCTCAGGCTTCACAAGCTATGTGTTCCGCGAATTCGGCATCAAGCTGAGCCGTAGCTCGCGCGAGCAGTATCATCAGGGCAGCAAGGTTAAGGTGTCTGACCTCAAGCCCGGTGATCTTCTTTTCTTCTCATGCCGCACCAGCGGACGCGGAAATGTAGGTCACGTTGCCATGGTTGCCGAGGTTGACAACGAGCGCGGCACATGCAAGTTTATCCACGCATCGGTGAAAAACGGCGTAACTTATCAGACATTCCCCGACGGCGGATACTACGATAAGCATTTTATCGGCGCCAAGCGCGTTCTCGAATAATTCATTCTCCTCTCTTTTCATAATTTTTCATACATTTGAATTTATGGTGATAACCGCGCGAACCCTTTCGGGAGTTCGCGCGTTTTGATTATCTTTGTGAGGACTATGGAAACTAACGAAGGCATCGTGATCAGAAACACCGGGAGCACCTATCAGGTGCTCCTCACCGACGGCCGTACCGTCAATTGCAAGATCAAGGGTAAATTCCGTCTGAAGGGGATCCGCACAACCAATCCCGTGGCTGTGGGCGACCACGTGACCGTCGATTCTCCCGAAGCCGAAACGGCCTACATAACCGCCATCGCTCCGCGCCGCAACTACATTATACGCCGCGCGAGCAACCTCTCCAAGGAGGCCCACATAATCGCTGCAAACATTGACCGCGCACTGCTGGTGGTGACTCTCGCTCACCCGTCGACATCCACCACATTCATCGACCGGTTTCTCGCCACTGCCGAAGCTTACGGCGTTCCGGCGATGCTTGTGTTCAACAAAACCGACCTGCTCACCGATCCCGCCGACCGCGAGCTCCTCGATGCCGTGATGCACCTTTACCGCACCGTGGGCTATCAGGTTCGCGCCGTTTCGGCAGCCACAGGCATGGGAATCGATGACCTCCGCAGCGAAATCGCGGGCGAGATCACTCTGTTTTCAGGCAATTCCGGTGTTGGCAAGTCAACGCTTATCAACGCGCTCATTCCCGGCCTCGACCTGCGCACGGCCGAGATCTCGACCATCCACGACACCGGCATGCACACCACCACCTTCTCCGAGATGTTTCCGCTCCCGGGCCCTGAGGGTGGCTACATTATCGACACTCCGGGAGTGAAAGGCTTCGGCACGATTGACTTCGACGCCCACGAGGTAGCCCACTATTTCCCTGAGATTTTTGAAATCGGCGCCGATTGCCGTTACGGCAACTGCACCCACACCCACGAGCCCGGGTGCGCCGTCAGGCAGGCTCTCGACGAGAGCCGCATAGCGCAATCGCGCTACGCTTCTTATCTGAGCATTCTCGAAGACTCGGCCGACGACAAGTATCGCAAGCCATTTTAGCAGCGTTTAATCGCCGTCAAGCTCACGCAGCTGAGCCATATCGGCAGCTGTGAAGCCACAGTTGCGCAGGCTCACCGATCGGTTGTGATCGTTGAGATAGTCGCGCTCGTGCTCGCGGAAACGGGGCGAAGCCACCGAGTAGGTGAGGTCGGCATGCGGAGTTGTCACACCGGCGATATCGATGGCTGTGTTGAAGAACGAGCTGTTTGACGACACCTTCATTCGCCCAGTGCGTTCGAGCTGATGCCTGACAGCCGGAAAATGCCGGTTGTAGTCCTCCGACACCCACACCAGGAAAGGCACGAGAAGCTGATAGAACGACGGACACGGCGAAGCATGCAGAAACAGATTCCTGCTGTCGTCAAAAATATCTTCACCGTGATCGCTGGTGTAGATCATGGCCGACACGCCGTCACACCGCTTCAGCGAAAGGATCACATGGTCGAGCACACGGTCGGTCATGGCAATGGTGTTGTCGTAGGCATTGATAAGCCGGTCGCGGTTTTCGAGCGATGCCTCGCTGTAGGTATCGGGCTTGAAACGGGCATATTCACGCGGATAGCGGTCGTAGTAGTTGAAATGCGAGCCATAGCAGTGAAGCACCACCAGACGCTTGCGGGCCGGTTTACGCAGCATGCCGTCGAGCACACGGATCAGGTCCATATCGTCGGCATCGGCCATGTTCAGGCCATCAGGTTCACGGATAAAGATGCAGCTGTCGGCCTCCTCGCCGAAAAAGTCGATAAACGACCCGTTGTGGCGCTGACACGATATGAAAGCCGTTTCAAACCCCGCCTCCTTGAAGGCCGAGATAATGCTTTTAACCTGATAGATCGAGTCGCCGTAGTTGCGCGGGGTGAGATGGCTCATCATCAGGGGCACGCTCTTGTGAGTGGTGTTTGACTCGCTCATAGCCCTTGGAAAGAAGTGGATCTCCTTGCCATACACCCCCTTGAGCATAGGGTTGGTGTGGCGGTTGTAGCCACATAGCTCCCAGTGATCGGCACGCGATGTCTCACCGATAACCAGCACATAGGTCTCGCTCAGCGAGTCGGGATGAACCGACCGGGCATTGAACGTGAAATCGCGCGACGTGTCGCCATATTTCGACAGTTTCATTGAATGGTCGACGGCAAGGCCGATGTTGTAGCCAACGTTGACAGGATAGAGATCGTTGTGCATCGAATAGGCGCGGTCGCTGCTGAAGCACACCAGCAGCGCCACCAGGCCGATTTCGGTAGCTACTCCACCGCCAACACGCGAGCGTCTGATGAACTCAGGCCTGAGTGTGTTGCCTCCGCGCCAGAGCCTTACCGCCAGCACCAGAGGGGGAAGATAGAGCACGGCCACGACAATCAGCGTGGGCCACATGCTTCCCAGCAGCTCTCCCGCCTCGCCGGGGTTGGTTGTGGTGAGGTTGAGGAACATATCGACGGCAATCACCGAGCGCCCGTAGAGGCTCAGCAACACGAGCTGAAACGCAGCCAGAAACAGGATCGGGAAGAGAATCCACACCGTGCGCCCTATGTTGGGCGACCATCCCAGCAGCAGGCTGTAGATTCCCAGCGGGAGCATGATGTTGACAATCCGTCCCGCCGTGGTCAGTGGCTCGGTAAACGAGAGGATCACGTTGGGCACTATCGCCGCCACTATGAACATCACGAAGATGGCGCGGGGCGATGTCAGACGATTCAGTATGTTGTTAAAATGCTTCATTGATGTTGAATTCAACTCCCCATGTGCCACGTCCGACGCCAACGTCAACGCGCACATTCACGCGCTGCTTGAACTGAAAACGATAGCCCACGCCGGCATTGGGGAGCACTTTATACCAGCGTAGATCCTTTACTTCGGGGAAAACCGTGCCGGCTCCGGCCCAGACGGCGATGCCGCTGCGCCGCCACACATGCTGACGCAGCTCGACGGTGAGATCGGCCGCACATTTGTCGCGATAGCGGCCTTCGTAGTAGCCGCGCATTGTCGACGATCCTCCGAACGTGGCCATCATTGTCCATGGTGTGTGGCCGTAGGTAAAGAGGCCGCTTAACTTGCCGGCGATCACGCCGCCCTTCCACACCTGGGCGTAGCGGGCGGCCTCGAACCCGGTCGACGAGAACCAATGTGAGGAGTTTCCGAAAAACCGGGGATAAAACTTCTGACTGAAGGCCAGATACCATCCCGAGTGAGGTTCAGTGATGACATCGCGGGTGTCGAGAGTGGCGCGGAAACCTGCGCCGATAGCCGCAACACTGCGCTGGCGCCCTGTCCACACCCCCAGTGGAGCCTCGCGGTGAGTGGCGTCGGTCCAGTCAACCTCAACAAGAGGACCGATGAAAATGTTTCGGCCCAGACGGTGAAGATAGTCGGCCTTAAAGCTGATTCTCCGCTGGATGAACTTGCTTTTGGCAGCGTCGTTGCGGCCGGCATCATAGCCAACGCCCCAGAAATATGTGGGAAACGACTCGAAATTAAGGTCGTAGTTTATACGGTCATGGTCGCCCGTGAAAATATGAACGCCCTCAAGCCCGAGAGAGTAAAACAGCGTGGTGCTCAGCTGAAGCTTGAGGCTCATTGTGCTCGGCTGGGTCACGGTGTCGGCCATCGAATGCCGGTAAAGCGCCGACCCTACAAGGCCTATGCCCAATTTGGTGTCGGTGGAATAAAACGGTCCTCCGATAAATGAGAGATCAAACCGCTTCATTTCGCGCGGCTTGTTAGTTTCGTCGAAATAGCGGATCACTTTCTGCACAATATTGAGGCGCCCGGGGGCAGGAGCCACCGAGTCGGTTGCCTGTGCCGAGGCTTCAGAGGGGCGGAGCACACACAGCAGGGCAATTGCTACCAATATCAGCAGGGATTTTCTCATGAACGTTGAAACGGCGAAGTTATAAACCTCTTTCCACATATAACAGCTAATGTTAAAAATCAGTTGGCATAAATATCCTCAAAATTGGCCGAAATGCTATTTTTGTCATTATTTCAACTTTTTTCTGCGGTAGCATCTTACAAATATTGTCAACATTTGTTATAATTACATTGACAAACGAGTCATCACGTTCATCTCACGTTTCACTTATCCCACTATGCTGATCCGAAACATTATCCGCACTCTCCTTCCTGCAACTATGCTCCTGACGGCATCTGCCGCCATGGCCGATGTCACGACCGTCATAACGGCCCGGGAAACCGAGAGCGTTGATATCGACACTGTCACAGATGAAGTTGTGACGCTGACCGACAGCATCACCACCGAGTCGGTGGTGATCAAAGATAAAGCATTCAAGCCAATGAAACGGCCCCACGACGATCTCTATCAGCTTCCCTACTCAATGTGGACACGCCGCGAAAACTGGGCTCGCGTGGCCGAGAACACCGGAGTGCTGTTTGCCGCCGGATTCGCCACCATCGGCATTCTGCAGCTGCTTCCCGAGGGCGCCACAGCCTGGAACAAGGAGGAGATGGCGGGCATTCCCCTTTTCAAGCGCTGGTGGATGCACTTTCACGACGGCCCCGTGTGGGACAGCGATCAGCCGATCTTCAACTACATCCTTCACCCTTATGCCGGAGCAGCTTACTATATGGGAGCCCGCTCACAAGGATTCAATGTGCTGGGCTCGTTTGTCTACGCGGCTTTTATCTCTACCGTGTTCTGGGAGCTCGGAATCGAGTGTTTCAACGAGGTGCCCTCGATTCAGGACCTCATCATCACACCGGTGGGAGGAATGGTGCTCGGCGAGGCCTTCTATCTGCTCAAGCGCCATATCGTGGCCCACGACTACCGTCTGTGGGGCTCGCCGGTGCTGGGAAACGCCGTGGCGATCCTTATTGACCCGGTCAACGAAGTGCTCGGATTTATTTTCGGCAATTCAGCCCGCCAATGGATCAAGTATCGCAAGCAGCAGTCAATGCAGATATCATCAACGTGGCTGCCTTCAACCCCGGGAATGAAGTTCGGCCTGTCAATCAACGCCAACTTCTGATCAACCGGCGCCACACCCCAAACAATGAATCTACAATCTCCATATAACAATAAAAAGAAAACCGTTATGAAACGCATCATACCCCTCGCCTTAGCCATGACCGGGATGGTCAGCACCGCATCAGCCCTCACTGTCGAACCGATAAAATACGGCAACATGGATTCATGGGTCACCCGTTACATCGATGAAAGCTCGGTTATCGGCGGCAAGACGAAGACTCTCTACGAAGTGGGCCCCACAACAACCATCAAAGGAAACAAGCCTTATGAGCCGATGGGAGGATCGCCCTGGTGCACGAGCAATGTCTATGCCAAAGTGGCCGGTGTCTCCAAGGGATCTAACGCCGTTTATCCGGCCGAGCGCAGCGCCGGCAACAAGTGTGCACGTCTCGCCACTCAGATGGAGCAGGTTAAAGTGCTCGGGCTGGTCAACATGGATGTGATGGTGGCCGGATCGATGTTTCTGGGCCGAATGTTCGAGCCCATTTCATCAACCCGCAATCCTTACGCCAAGATGGAGATGGGCGTCCCCTACACGAAACGCCCCGGGGCGCTGGTGTTCGATTATAAGGTCGACATGCCCGCCGTCAACTCGCGTGTGAAGTCAACAGGCTTCGGCTCAAAGAAAACTCTTCCGGGCCGCGACCACGCAGTTGCGTTCGTAATGCTTCAGCGCCGCTGGGAGGATGCCGACGGCACTCTGCATGCCAAGCGCGTGGCTTCGGGATCCGAGAAATTCACCTCCGGCACAGGCTGGGTCAACGGCCACGCGGTGAAACTGACCTATGGCGACGCATCGACCCATCCCGGTTTCAATAAGGAGGTGCTCGGCCTGCGTGACGGCGACATAGCCTACTATGCCCGCAACTCGAAGGGCAAGATGGTGCCAGTCCACGAAGAAGGCTGGGATTCGCCCGACGCTGTGCCCACCCACGCCATCGTGATGTTCAGCGCCGGCGGTGGTGAACCTTACATCGGAACCGAAGGCCTGACATTCTACGTCGACAATGTTGGGTTCGGTTTCTGAGAACCGCCAACACCCATTTCTGATCAACAAACAACACTGTAATCCATAACCCGTTATGAAAAAATTTGCTTACCTATTCGCTGCAGCCTCGCTCGCATTGGCTTTTCAGGCATGCGACAACGCATCATCGCTTTCAAAAGATCTTGAAGGTGCATGGACCGGCAACCCCGACCGGCTTTTCGACTCTCAGGCATCGTCTGGCACGATCATCGAGACATTCTCATTCACTCCCGTCGACTCTGTAAAGGATGGCGGATCGGTTACCGTCACCTCGCTGCTCTCTGTCACAGGTGCTGTGAGCGGAGCCGAGGGTATCACCCAGCCCGTGAGCGTCACAGCCTCAGGCTCGGCATCAATCTCGGGCACATACCGCTGCGTGAGCGCCGACCGCGCTGAAATCACCCTCGACCCGCAGACACTCACGGTCAATGTTGATCCCGACGCGGTTGTTGTGAACGCCGATGTGCTCACCGGCACCTCTGCTCCCGCAAACATGGCCACTCTCAAGCCTAACCTCGCACAGAGCATCGCCTCGCAGTTCCGCACAGCCGTGAGCCAGCGTGTGCCCGACAGCGCAACTCTTGAAAGCCTCTCGATCAAGGATGGTACCACTCTTAAATTCAAGATCGACAAAACCACCTACACCCTCACCCGTCAGCCTTCACTCTGAAATCCAGCCGGCGATACGTAAAAACAGCGAGCGACTCCCACTGCGGGGCCGCTCGCTGATATTTTCATGCGGATTGTAACCGTGATTTTATTTCACGAGTACTTTCTCTGACTTGTTGCCGTTGACGCGGATGTAGATTCCGGCAGCAGTGGGCTCGTTGACACGCACACCCTGAAGAGTGTACCAAACAACCGGGCCTTCGGTCACAGCTGCTGCGTTGACAGTTTCAATACCGTCGGGTGTGCGATCATAAAGGTAAACCTGGCGTGCATTTATAATCTCACGGGTGACGCTGTTGGTCAGCAGAGCCACAACACGGGTTTTAATGCCTGATGCCTTACCCATATCGAGAACGGTGTTGTAGTTGTAGGTCTTGCCGGCCTCAACTCCGGTGGGAAGCGAACCTTCGATACCGGGGAATCCGATGAGTTCACGCACAACGTTGTCAAACATCATCTCAACGCGGGGACCCTTGTCTTCCCAGCCACCCATCTCATAGCGATCGCCGGCGCCTGAGTAAGAGTTGATCTGCTTGAACGGACCGCGATCATTTTCCACGATCACGAACGAAAGCATGTAAGGGTTCAGCTCAGTTTCAGGAACGTCGAAAAGGAACTGCACGTCGACGTTCACCTTGATGCCGGTGGGAACGGGTGCCTGTTCTTCGTTTTCTTCGTCGCGGGCTTCAACAGCTTCATCGTAAACAAACTCTGCGTCGAATTCCATATCGGCATAGCTGTGAAGCTCAACAGCGCGGTCATAAACCTTGTCGGCGGCGGCTGCCAGCGACGAAAGCATGCCGTCGTAACCAAGGCGGCTCACATCGCGGCGGTTGTAGATACCGTAAGGATAGGTCTTGACGTAGTAGTTCAGGAACTGCAGGCCGCTCTGCGACAGCATCGGGTCGCGCGACTGACCGAAGTTGTTGTGATAGGCCATGATGATGAAGCCGTCGCCATACTTCTCATGAATGTAATCGAGAAGTGCATGGCCGGCGGGACACCACTGGCAGGCGATACTTGTGCCTTCCTCCATCACGGGGATGCGGGTGAAGGCCTTGCTGAAGCTGTAGGAAGGACATGTGGCCGAGCCTACCGCCATTCCCGAGAAGGGGTTGTTGAAGCCATTGACCTGAGTCACGGTGAAGTTCATAGGGGTGTTGAGGCCAACAACATCGGTGGTCATCTCTGCGAGTTCAACGACTCCGCTCTCAAAAGGCTTGATGGCCGCGGGCTGTAGTGTTTCGGGATCAAGGATTTTTGAAGTGTAGGTTTTCGAAACACCAGCAACCGAATAGGTGAAGGTTGCATCCTGCGCATCGGCTGCTCCCACGTTGGTAACGTTAACCTTGATCGAGTTACCGCCCTCGGTGTTGAAGGCGTAAGGGAGGTCAAAGCTGTTAACCTTCACGGCTCCCTGAGGCAGCGAGCCGATAAGGTTGACCGTGAAACAGAGCGCACCTTCGTCTGACACGTGTGACGAATAGTTGGGTACACCGGTCTCACCCTTCTTGATGATGGCGCTATAGTTGGAGGTCGACGCCGACGATTTGATGTAGTCGGCAGGCATGTAATAGTCATTCTCGTTGACGAGAACCACGGAGTAACCTACCCACACTGTCTCGCCGGCCTTGAGTTCATAAGGACGGTCGAGAGCAACACGGTTAACGCCATACTGCTCCTGAACAACATCAACTTTCTTAGAGAACTCGGGCTCCCCATAGAGGTTGGAGGTGACGAACACGGTCACTTCCTTGTAACGGGGCACGGAGTAAACATTTGTCTGTGTATTGTAGTTAGTACCCGTGAGAAATTCAACCGACTCAATCTTGGCGCCGGCATAGCCTGACACACTCGTTGTCGGGATCATGGAGGCCACTCTGACCTCGTCGCCCACCTCAGCGCCGTTGAGCTTGAACGAAGTTGCCTTCGGGCCCGACAGCGGATAGGTGAGTTCATTCACGGCTGCGCTTGTGCTGACACTGGTGGCGGCAAGCAGCAAAGCCGATATAAGAATCTTGTTCATGAATCTGTTCCTAAAAAAATGTGTTTGTGTTGATTTATTTCATTTTATGGATTGACGCAATGGCAATCTGAGTCCGGACTATCCGGCTTGACTGGCCATTGCGTCAAAACTTGCGGTTCGGCAGGATCGTTGCCGGCCGTTATATAGTTGGTTCTATCAGCGAACGAACTTCGCAACCTGAGAACCGGCAGCCACTACGTAAACGCCGTTCTGGAGGTTCGAAACGTTAACCTGACCGTTGAGCGCTACAGCGTTCTGCATTACACGGCCCTGGAGGTCGTAGATACGCACGTTGTCGGTGGTGTTGCCCGAGAGAACGAGCATGCCGCCGAGAACTTCGGCGCTGAAGTTGGCGCTTGCCTGGTTGTCGATAGTTTCAATGCCGACGAGTTCGGGGAATTCGGGGTTCTCAACCTCGATGAACTTGTAATCGATTTCGCTGTAAACCTCGAGTTCGGCATCATCTTCCTGGGGACGCTCGTAGAGAGTTTCCATAATCACCTTACCCTTGAGCAGCTCCATAACGAAGTCGCCGAGATACTCGGTCTGATAGAGCGAGAGTTTCGGGTAGCGAACGTTGGTGAAGGGAACGTCTTCGTCGTAAACGAACTCCTGACGCTTCATCACGCGGCCCTCGCTGATGATGTTGATCTCACCGTTATCGGCAACATCAAAACGGAAGGTTGAGCCGGTGTCGTAAACGTTGTTGAGCGAGGTGTCCTCGTTGTAAACGTAAACACGGTGGCTTGAAACAACTTCCATTCCTTCGAGCGGTGTGGTCTGCTGGATGATGGCGAGACGGCCGTCAGCATAGTAATAGTAGAGCTGACGGACAGAGAGCTCGCTGCCACCACCGTAGATGCTGTGGATGTACCATGCACGGCTCTTCAGACGGTCGTTTTCGTCGTAGGTGTATTCAATATTCTGGAAGTCTCGCCATTCTGACTGGGGCGTATCGAGCGCACTGCAGGCGTAGATGTTCATTGCCTCGATGTTGCCTTTGTCATTGTAGGTGAATGTGAAGGGAGTTACCGACATGGGACGGAGTTCCTCACCTTCGAGAGCACGGTAATAGTTGACAACCGTCATTGTTACGGGACGGCCCTGCTCATCATAGGTGGTGAAGACGTCGCTTGTGCGATACCATGCGCCTTCGTCGGAGAAGTCGTCGTAGATGAACTGCCAGCCGGCTTCCTTGACAATGCGGCCTTCTTCATCGTAGGTGTAGGTTTCACGGGTGAGATACTCACCGTTGTCAGCCTCTTTCTGAGTAGCCTGAAGATTTTCGGTATTCCACTCGTAATTAGTGTATTCGGCAAAGTCGGTAACCTCTGTCTTCACCAGAAGGTAACCTTTGTTATTACCTGCCGAAAGGGTCGAAGCAGCTGCTGCTAAGACTAATGCAAAAGTAAAGAACTGTTTCATTTGTATAGAAATAATGATTTGTGATTTATCGGTTGTTAATCGCCTCTAAAAGTAGTGTTTTTTTGGTTTACGATGCCACTTTACGGCGTTAAATTAACAATATTTAGAGATTCCGTGTGCTAATTTCAGCGCACAGCCACCTTGCGCACGCCTTCGGCGGTCCTGACGATGTAGACCCCCGGCGCGAGCTCCGCGATATTGCGGGTTATGCGGTGACCGTCGATTGCATACACAGCTATCACCTGAGCGCCATCAGCCTCAAGCTCCGCAATGCCTGATCCGGGATTGTCGGGATTATCGGGATTATCCGGGTTGTCAGGGTTGTCTGGATTGTCAGGATTATCGGGATTTTCCGGCTCGGGAGCGAGGAACTCAAACTCACGGGCGGCGG
>CAZKXM010000030.1:15678-20191 GCA_964556785.1 uncultured Bacteroides sp.
GGATTATCGGGATTTTCCGGCTCGGGAGCGAGGAACTCAAACTCACGGGCGGCGGCATTCATGATTTCGCCTGTTTTGGTGTCAAGAAGCATTGCAACCACTGTGAGCTTCGAGCCTTCAACGGCCGATGCGTCGATAGTGCGGGTAAAGGTGTGGGTGTCGCCGCGCTTGAGTCCGCCGGGAATACTTCCGGCAATACCTGTGAGCCCGTCGATGTGGCGCACCACATGATTGTGAAGCACATTAGGCTTTGTAGCACGCTCGGTCCAGGTTCCGCAATTGTAGGCGGTGCTGTTGGAATAATAGTTTTTCTGCTTGTAGGGACCAACTCCGTCCTCAGCGACAACGAACGAGATGGCATAGTCGGCCGACGCACGCGGAAGATCGAGCACGAAATCCAGATCGACCGTGGCTGTCACACTCTTCTCGCCTTCTCCCTTGGCAACCTGCATGTCGACGGCGGCAAACGATCCGGCCTGACGCAGGCGGACGTAATCCTCCTCGGCCTTAGCCACAATGTCGCTGAGATTGTTTGACAGATTGCAATAATTATCGCCTGAGAAATTGCGGTTGGCATAGGCCCAAGGGCGAGTGTCGTTGGCGGCATAGCGGCTCACGAACGCCTGGACATCGTTTGAGCCCATCGGTTCAATCGACTGCGCGTTAAAGGTAAGGTCGTGATAAGCCAGGGGAATGAAAGTGCCGGGGTGATTCTCGGCCAGATACTCACACAGAGCTATTCCGCGCGGACACCATCCGCAGTCAACACTGGTCACATCTTCCATAACCAGCACGCGGTCGGCTCCCTGAAGGGCATCTTGCGCGGCTAACAATACGGGAGCAGCGGTGCCGAAAAGCACCGCTGCTGACAGAATCATGCGTTTCATTTTACAAACTTAGCAGAACCGGCTGCTGTGGTAACGACATAGGCTCCCTTGGCGAGGCCGCTGACAGGAAGCTTGCCTGCCATGAGGGCGGGCGCGTCGAGAACCAGACGGCCATCGATGGTGTAAACCTTGGCGCTCTTGACGTCGGCATTACCGAAGGTGATCATGTCGCCGTCAAGGCTGATGGCAACTTCGGCATTGTCAGCGGCAACGGTTTCGATGGCGTCGTTCTTGAGCTCATCGTAGAGATATGTCCACTCATAGAGAAGAACCATGTCGCCTGAGTCGTTGCGCGATTTCTGGTCGATGTTCATCACCATGTGCTTCACGCGTGAGTGGATCGAAGTTTCGAGCACGAAGTTCTCCTCGGGAATCCAGGGATAGATCACTTCTTCTGCGGGCACATCGAGATCGTAGCTGTAGAGATACTGGCTCACCTTGGCTGTGGTGAGAGCGCTGGTGGTGTACCATTCGGTGAGGTCGCCGTTTTCATCCCACACGTAGAAATCGTGCTTGTTGATAACATAAGCGCTCTGGCTGTAGCTTGCATAAGCCTTGTCGACAAGATTGCCGTTTTCGTCGTAAGTGAAGGTGATGCGGTAAGAATACTGCAGGCTCTGGGTTTCGAGGTCCATGGTGCGGTCGCTTTCCTGAATGAGCTGACCCTTGTCGTTATAGAGATAGTTGACCTCCTGGCCGATCTGCGTACATGCCTGATCGCGATATGTGATGCGCTGCACAATGTGACCCTCGGTGTCATAAACCCAAACCATGGGCATTGAGGGCAGAGGCACGTCAGAGAAGCTTACATAGTTATCGGCTTCGCGCTTAACGAGCTGATTGTCGGAATTATACTCATAGCGGTAAACGATGTTCAGACGATAGTTGTCAAGACCATCCTCATCGCGATAGAGCTCAACCTTGTTAATATTGCCTGCCTCGTCGTAGAAGAACAGATAATATACATAGTCGTCAACGTCGGTTGAGAGTTTCACGAGCTGGTTCTGATCGTTCCACTGATAGACATTGTTGATGGCATACTGCTCATCGATAACACGGCTGAGACGATATTTCGCCTCACCGAATGCGTTCATCGAGGCACCGGCCGCAATGGCCAAAGCAAGAGTAAAGAATTTTTTCATATATAAAGAATGAATGAATAAGCGTTACGTGTGAGAAATATTGCCATCAAATTTAAGCATAGCGCTCAACTTCTGAAAGCAATCCGCTTAAATTTAACGTTTAGTAACGATTTCAACAGTCATGCCCGTGAGTTTCACAACTCCTTCGTCGGCAAGCTGCCTCACCTGATCGACAACCTCGTTGACCGATGCTGAAGCATGGGCGGCAATATGCTCCACGCTGCGGCCGCCGGGTTGAGACGCAAGATATTCAATGGTTTGCCTCAGCGGAACACTACCGGCATTCCGGCTGCTGCCGCCGCTGCGCCGGCTTCGGCACACGTCACACTTGCCGCAGTCGCCGCCGGGCTGCTCTCCGAAATAGCGCAGCATGGCCGAGACGCGGCATCCGCCGTCGGCATCGGAAAACGCGAAGCGTTTCATAGCCTCGATGCGCTGTTCGAGCCGCTGACGCTGATGTTCGTAGACCTCGAGCGGCATATTGACGTAACGCGGCTCCTCGCGCGATGTGGTGTAGAAAATGTAAGGCGTCGTCTTGCGGGGAATGTAGTGAAGTACGCGCGCACGCGTGAGATTCAGCAACGACTGATAAACCGACTCGCGGTCCTGTTCAAGGCGTGATGCGAGAAGATCTTCGCTGATGTTGACATAGTCGGCAAAGAGCCCCGTGTAGGTGCGCAGCAACAGCCGCAACACGCGGTCAGAAGCAGCATCGAGCCTCACATCGTAGAGCTCGTGCTTGTCCATCAGCATCATCACTCTTGAACGGGTGTCGACCTCGTCGACATAGTCGATATAGCCGGCCCGTGACAGCAGCAGCAGGGAATTGCGCGCCGTCACCGGTTTGAGGTCAAAACGCTGACAGAACAGCGGAAAATTGAAATCATACAGCCGGTTATAACCCTCACCCACGGCCACATCGAGGAAATTGCCAGCGAGCTCATAGACGCGCCTGATGGTTTCCTTAGGCGGAAAGGCCTCGGCTATGCGGCGCGTCAGCAGGGCTTTGTCGGCCTTGGTGACGAGAAGCACGGCAAATGCGTGGAGCCCGTCGCGACCGGCACGTCCCGCCTCCTGATAGTATTCTTCGAGCGATGAGGGCAGATCATAGTGCACCACCACCCTCACATCGGGTTTGTCGATGCCCATGCCGAAGGCATTTGTGGCCACCATCACCCTCACGCCGCCTGCTTTCCAGAGGTTCTGCCGCTCGGCCTTTTCCTCAGGGGCAAGTCCGGCATGATAGAACTGCGCCGCAATCCCTTCGCGCACAAGCATCTGCGCGATCTCGCGCGTGCGCTTTCGCGATCGGGTGTAAACAATGGCGCTTCCGGTTGTGCCCCTGAGCACCCTGAGGAGCATCGGTTCCTTGAAATCACACCGCCTGACGATGTACGACAGATTCTCTCTTGCGAAACTCCGCGAAAATGTCTGATGGCCGGGCCTGAACTGAAGCTTGAGCCTGATGTCGTCGGCAACCTCGGGGGTGGCCGACGCGGTGAGCGCGAGCATCACGGCCTGAGGGAACTCGCGCCTGAGATCGGCGATCTTTAGGTAAGATGGCCTGAAATCATAGCCCCACTGCGAAATGCAGTGAGCTTCGTCAACCACAATCAGCTCAACCTTGACAGGACGGAGCTTGTCGACAAACGTTGCCGACTGCAGCCTTTCGGGTGAAATGTAGATGATCCGCGCATTGCCGGCATAGACCCTGTCCATGGCGAGTCTCTGCTCGCGGAGCGTGAGCCCCGAATGGAGGCACACAGCCCTGATGCCGGCGCTGAGCAGATTGTCGACCTGATCCTTCATCAGCGAGATCAAGGGCGTGACAACGAGCGTCACCCCGTCGAGCATCATAGCCGGCACCTGAAAGGTGATCGACTTTCCGCCGCCTGTGGGCAGAAGCCCGAGGGTGTCGTGGCCGGTGAGGACCGACATCACTATCTCCTCCTGGCTCGGGCGGAATTCACCGTAGCCCCAGTGCCTGCTGAGGCATTCCCGGGCCTGCAGTCTCAGCACATCGGGGTTGCTGCAGGTCATTTCTCGTCAATCAGATGGAGCTCCTTGATGAGCAGCTGAACATGCGAAGCGCCCTGATGCTTGTTTTCCTCGATGGTGTAGCAGATGTCAAACGGCTTGCCGGCGTGGATATGATCGAAGTAACGGGCCATGTTGAATGCAATTCCGTTGAACACCTTGCCCGACGTGTCGTCGACCAGCTCGAGCTTGATGTGCTCCTGATGCTTGCCGACGAGCTTGCTCGTTCCGAAGTCGAGCACCCTGCGGGTACAGAAAATCGGCTTCTGATTGCCCGGGCCGAAGGGATTGAAGCGCCTGAGGATGCTCACGAACTGCGGCGTGATCTCGCTGAAAGTGATAACGGAGTCGATCTCGAGAGTGGGCTGCTGCTGCGACGGAAGGATGTTGGCCGCGACATATTCCTCAAACCGGCGGGTAAACTCGGGAATGTTCTCCTCCTTGAGC
>CAZKXM010000031.1:0-19796 GCA_964556785.1 uncultured Bacteroides sp.
TTTATTTCGGTTGAAATGGGGTGTTGGCGCGAGGTCGGTTGACACCGCGTTGACATGGGCTGAAAGTAAAAATTGCAAGTGATTGAGTTTTAATCACTTGCAATTTAACAGGGTGCCCAGAACAGGACTCGAACCTGCACGTCTCTCAACACTCGCACCTGAAACGAGCGCGTCTACCATTCCGCCACCTGGGCTTTTGCGCTGCAAAGTTAGTGCGTTTGATCGGACTATGCAAATTTTTCGTGGTTTTTTAAGGTAATTTTTCGTCAGTAACGGTCATGCTGTCGAAAATGCTGACTAAAAATAGATGCCGGCACGGAATCCGCATGCAATTTTTGATCCTTTTGCAAATGCGACGTTAAACTGGGGTCCGAACGAAACACCAGCTTTCTTGCCGATATAGACGGTGGGAGTTAACGCGAGGCCCCAGTTGGCGTGTGATTCGCCTTTATCGCCGAAATAAACGTTAACCAGGACATCTAAGGGCACCGCGATGAAGATCTTAGGGGTGAAATAATATCCGACGGCGGGCCCTAAGCGTATCTCATCGAAGTTATACTTACTCAACCCGTAGTTGTAGTTGAGCGGCGATAAATGGATTCCGGCATAAAGCTGAGGGGCAAGTTTCCATGGGAGGGTGGTCCATGAGATTCCGTAGCTTCCTGAACTCTTGACGTCTTCAAACGATCCGGCGGAATAGGTGACTTCGAAAACTGCATCCTTCCTTTCCTTTTCAAATTCGTCTGTTTCGGCTGTTACCGGAGCTGGAGCTTCAGGCTCCGGCTCGATATCAACGGCCTGCTGCTCTGCAGCGGGCTTGACCATGGTTGGTGTGACGGAGGAAATCGGAGCTATAAACTTCTCCTGCACAAACCCGACGGCACCGTTGTAACTAACTTTTGCCCAACCACTACCGGTGGACAGGACTTCGATCAGACTGCCGGAGGCGAATGTGCCAATCACATTTGAATCGGTTGACGCGGCTGCGCGAATATTTAGCGGCACAGCAGCTGTCACTTTGTAGTTCACCTCGGCTGAAGCAGCTGCTATTGCAAAGAGAGTCAGACACAGTGCCAGAACTCGCTTGATAAGTGTGTTTATCATAGTATCAGTTAAAGTGAAAATCTGTTGACGGGAAGAGCTCTCCGGCTGCGGAAGATGGTGAACATCATGTCAATCTCATGATGGGTTTTCATGAGTAAATGAGTGATTTCATCGTAGAGGTCACTTCGTAACAAGGAGAATTTCGTTGGTTTGGAAATTGATCTCCCAATTTCCGTTTTCGGTTGCTTCCCACTGATACTTTGCCGACATCTCGTCCCACCATTGCTGGAAACGGGTTGTGGTTTGGCCAAGGTCGCTGACGAGGCGTTCGTAGAGCTCGGCATTATCGGGCGAAAGGATTTTTGCCAGCTCATTGAGCCCGTTGCGGCGCTCAAAGAGTTGCTGTATAGCTTTCTTTTCTTCTTCGGTCACCTGACCGACAACTTTCTTGTTCATAGTTTATTTCTCTTTATAGCCGTTGAAAGTATATTTATAACCTTTAACTCCGTTCACCGAGCATTTCCCGGCATAATACAATCGGCCACTCAGTGTAACGGTTCCTCCATCATCAATTGCCGCTAACACATACTCTGTCTTATTTTCCGAGTATCCAACGGTTGTGGGTTGGTTATAAAGCATCGTTTTCCCATCCTCTCTGACGATATCAAAATAGACACTGCCGGGAGAATCCTTACGGATTATGAACGATGCGTTGTCATACTTGTAGGATGTACTGCCATTGGTCAGATCCAAAGTACCTACATACGTACCGGCAATTTCTCCTGCCGGGTCATATACAGAAGGTTCGTCGTTATCGTCGCCTCCACAAGAAGGCATGATCATCACAGCTGTTAAGGCCATGAACAAGGTTAATAGTTTTCGTTTAATATCCATGATTATGATTTAATTATTTCAAATGGGTCTAAATAATCTATTTCGGGAATTGAAATATAGGTCCGTATCATTCCTTTCTTACGGAGGTAGCCGAGCAGGCGCCCCGACTGGTTACGCTCCAGATGGGCCGCTACACACTGCTCATGGCCGGGAGTGTTGACCTCGAGTGTGGCCTTTTGGTTGAGCCACACGCAGCGGCGGCATTGATAGGCATCGCAATTACGGCAAATCGGGGCATATTCCAGCCTGAGCAACCGCTGATTGGGTATATCAAGACCGTCAACAGGATTCCCCACGTCACCGAGCCCGTCGTAATAGAAGGCCGGACAGATATAAAACTTACCGTCGGGCGCCAGCGTGATGCTCTCAACACCCGCATTGCAGTTGTTCATGGAGTCGAGCTGCATTCTGTCGGTCACAAGATTCAGCTGCACCTCCTTTCCTGATTCAACGGCTTTTTCAACGGAATCAGACAGCTTGCCCAGCACAGCCTTGTAGGTCTCGAAATCGGCATCGTCAAAACCATCTATGCCGTTAACCACAATCCGGCACGACTTTCCGCTCTTCACCATCTCAGCAATCTTGTCGGCGCTATCAAACAGTTCTTGCTTGGTCAATCGCAGAACCGCGGCTCCCCCACCCTTCTCCGAAAGGCGGCCAATCGACTCCGAGCCGCTGAAAACCTCCACATCTCCATCGGTGCCGTCAGGCGTGATGTCGATATGGTCGACCGAATCGATAACTTCAGCATACTCCCTCGGCAGATCACGGCGGGGATACACAAACTGCACCATCAGATTCTCCTTCATGGCCCACAGCAAACCTGCTTTCAGATCATCCAGAGAGATAAGCCTCCCCTCAGTCTGCCGGCTCTCGTAGTGGCAGAACGACACCGAGGTGTCGTCCACAACAACAATCATGTATGTCAGCATGGCTCTGATTTTATTTGAGGTTTCGACTTCTCGAACTCTTCACGCCGCCCTTCCAGTTCAAGGGTGCGGAAAAGCTTGTTCCAATAATAGTTATTAGCCCTCACTCTGGCCTTGTGCATTTTGCATATCGCAGTTGAGCGCTGATAGATTGTCGGGGTTTCGGCAGCGTCGTAGTTCTCGCCCTGACACCATGCACATCCGCTTGCCACCTCGCAGTCAATGCATTCCTGAGGCGACTGGGTTGTACGGTCCAACGTCAGAAACGGTCGGAGTTTGTTTTTGTCAATCCCCTCCTCCACATTTCCAATCACAATCGGCTTTTTCGAGCGCAATGAATAAGCCGCAAACCGCGTGCAGGGATAAAAATTGCCCTGTGCATCGATCGAAAGCATCTTTCCTGCACCACACCAGTTGTTGTTTTCTTCGATTGGGATTGGCTTTCCTATATGCTCGGCAAAGAACGAACAACTGTGATTCTCATACAATTTTTTATCGATGATCTGATCGGCCAGCAACATTAACTGATTTTCGAACTTAAGGTCATCACCCTCGTTCCACACGTCTTCAAAAACACAGTTGATATTTACATCCGTAATGCCCAAATCATAGAGATGCAAGACACTTTCACAGATGTATGGAATGTCGGCAGAACTTATAGTGACCTTGGTGGCGGCCCCATAAAATTGCTCAGTCCAGAGAGGTATGTTTCTCACGACATCATCGTAACTCCCTCTCTCGGGACCCGTCCCCTTCCATATTCTATTCAGATCGTGCTTCCGCTTCGTTCCGTCAATCGTTATTCCAATCGATAGGTGTGACGCATTTTTCTTAATAAAATTCTGAACCTTTTCTGAATCGTAGTTTATACCATTCGTTGAAAAGGAGAACCGATAAGAGTTAAACCAGTGATGATTTAACCTGAATAATTCAGTTTTTATATAATCACAGATCTGATCGATGAGGTCAATTTCCAGGAACGGTTCTCCGCCGATGAAGTCGAAAACCACCGATTCTTCAGGAAAATCCGCCTCGTGAGTAAGGATATAGTCGATTGCTTTTTTTGCAACCGACCATTCCATTCTCTCTTTTTCGTTTTTACCTACCAGGTAACAATACTTGCAAGCAAGTTGGCAGTCTTTAGTAACAATGAAAGTGATATTCTTTGCTACACCGTCCTGCCAATTCTCACTGTTCTTTTTAATGACGCTCATTATTAACTTCGGCCTACGTAGTTACAAGAACTATAACAGTCCCAGCGACAAGTATTCTGACAGAAATCCCTGCAGCCTCCTGAGCAACTCATTCCGCATGAAGCTTTACTTACGCCGGCACAATGACCGACACACCCGCTTATGCACTTTCCGCTGCACGACACACATTCGGTGTGACATTTACCGTAACAACCCATGTCGCAGGCACCATTACATGTCTCTCCGCAACTGTTGGAACATTGATCGCCACATTCTCCAACACAGTTGCTGGCGCAAGCCCTTGCACATGCATTTGAACATTGTCCAGTGCAAGAACTACCGGAGCATCCACTGCTACCGCCGTTATTGTAAGATCCGTTAGCACAACTTGAGCAACTGCCTCCGCCGTTGTTGTATGATCCGTTGGCACAACTTGAGCATCCGCTGCTTCCATTGTTGTACGATCCGTTGGCACAGCTGGAGCAGCTGCTGCTGCCGTTGTTATATGATCCGTTGGCACAGCTCGTGCAGCCGCTCGAGCCGCCGCCGTTCAGGGCCTCCTCGAGATCGTCGTTGTCTTCGCCACACGATGTCAGAAAGATGTTAGGCATCATCCCGACGGCAAGAATCGGGAGAATCCGTTTGCCGGCCTTCTTGAAGAAATCCCTTCTTGACAGAAGCTCGTCGTTGTTATCTTTTCGTTTCATTTCTTATGTCCGAATTTTGCAAATTTGTATGAGATGGTGGCTAACACGGCGATGTTGTTGAGATTCTGGCCGCACGACGAGGATACACCCGTGAAATCATATTCTACGTTGCATCCCACGGCAAACTGCTGCCACTCCACCTGAAATCCACCGCCAATTCCAAATTGGAAATCTGAAGCCCAATCCTTGTCAACTTTATTTGCCTCCAGCCGATTGAGCGGAAATCCCAGAGCCACGCCTCCCTTGAAAACGATGTTGACCGGCGACATCTGAAGGCGGTAGCCCAGCGGGTAAACCCGCATGTGAATATAGTTCATGCCGAACCGGGCCGCCCCGCGTTTGTCATAACCCAGCGCAAGCTCCGAATACCAGTTAGCCGGAATGAAGCTCACGGGATTTTCAAAATAGAGCTGCCCGACGATGTCGGCCGAAAACGACATTGTGCCGTTCACGCTGCCGTCGTCCCATATAAAGTTTGAGTAGCCTATCCCGCCCTGCACGGCGAGATATAGGTTAAGGTTCTCTGACATCGATGAGCCGAATGTCAGAGGGGTTTCCACCTCCAGATCACCGGCATCCCTGATTTCGCGGAACCGGTTGTCGGCCTGCCCGACGTTCTCAACCGTCACACGCTCCTCCCTCACATCAGCCTGCGGCTGAGCTTTCGGGGCAGGGGCCTCTTTTTTCGGAAGGGGACTGACATATTTTGCGCTGACATAACCGATCTTGCCGTTGAACTTAACTTTGGCCCAGCCGTTGCTGATCGACAGCACCTCGATTTCCTGACCCCCGGCAAATGTGCCCAAAACGGCCGACTGAGTCGACGCCGCCTTGCGCACGTTCAACCGTGATGAAGCCGTGACGCGGTAATTGTTTTCGGCAAACACCGACACAACGCCCATCAACAAGCCAACGAGCAGGGTTGCTTTCCGCAGTTTCATGGTAGCAGATTTTTTGAGGTTTAACCAACAGCTTCGGTTGCTGTTATCCGGAATAGCACGATCTTGTTGGTCAGCGGGTCGTAGATGCCATACACTCCCGACGCACCCACCGGCATGGTGTAGTCAATCCGTGAAATGCCGTTAACGCTCGTTTCCACCGATTGCGGCATCACCGAATTTTTCACCATATCCTCAAACGTGAAGCCGTAGTGCTGCGATTTACCCTTCTTGTCGGTATACTTTCTGATCTTCACAAGCTTCAGCTGCTGTGCCTTGGCATTGTCCATGCGGAACTCTGCGGTGATTACCTGAGGAAAGCTCGGCGTGATTGTGAGTGTGAGCGAATCGGTGTTGACCGTCACCATGCCCGAAACCTCCTTTGTGGGTCTGAACGAAACGATGTTGCGGTTGATCGCAGCCTCACCATCGGCGAGCGCAATGTCGGTGAGCGGTCTGTACTGGGGATTCTTTTCCTTGCGATACTCCACGATTTCTGAGAGGTTGACACTGTTGGTCGGGCCGTTTTCCTGCTGAATCAGCAGATAATCGGTCCCTTTCTTATCGCGGTCTCCGAAGTTTCGCTCAACAATCACACCTGTGTGCGTGGTTCCGTTCGCAAGCCTCACAATGTCAATCAGGTCTGACTGCTCGAAAAGCGATTGATTCGGGTTGATCTTAAACCGGCTTTCCTTCTTGACATCAGCTGATTTGAACACCTCAATCACCCCGTTGTCGCGCATCAGGCTGATGGTCTTTCCGGGAATCTCGGCCACATATTGTCCCTCATATTCCATCCCCGAGGCGAGTTTGTAGCGCCGGTTCACACCCGACAGCATCATTTTCGGGCGCTTGTCGGCCTTCACAGCCTCGATCTTGTTCCAGTTCAGTGAATAGGAACTCGGTGAAAGCTGAAGGTATTTCACATTCTCACCCTTCTCAAGAATGCGTACACGGTTCACCGAACCGTTATCGGTGATGATGTCGCTCAGCAACAGGGTTTTTGAATCGCCCGCGCCGGCAAAGGCATCGTTTTCTTCGGCCCACTCCTTCCATTCGGGCGAGAGCGAATTGAGTTTTACCTCTGTGTCGACAATTGACTTTACATCCTTTCCCGGAAGAATCACCGATGCTTTCGAGGTTGTGAACGTGAAGTTCTCGCCCGGTCGCTGGCTTGAAATATAGCCGGTGAGTTCTGATCCGTCGTTCAACACAACAGTGAGATTGTCTTGCGCCGAAGCGGTAGCCGGACCGGCGATCATCGCAAGGCCCAGCAGAAGTGCTTTAGTTACTTTCATTATATTGTTTATTATTAAATTCAATCACGTATGATGGCTCACCCACAGGAGTGAGAGAAGGAAAATCACTAATTGCCGAGCGGCTTTTAGTTCGTTTAAAACCAGGGACTATCAGATCAATTGCCTTTGCTAACAACGGCTCAGATATGTCTCCGATTTCATACTTTGGGGTGTAATATGTATCCTCCATGAGAAAGTCTGGAACAATACCTGAATCAGGGACGGTTTCACCTAAAGAGTTGTAATATCTAAAAGTGATTGGCACTAATGAATAGCGGAATTTACTTGATGAAATAGTAGTCATGCCAACACCTTTGCCTCTAGTCACTGCCCCAATTGTCGTAACATTCATGTATGGACTCAACCCGTTTATGGTTGCTTCGCTTGCTGATGCAGTATGACTTGATGTTAACACATAAACATTGGGAAGATCCAAAAAATCATACCTAAGACCTAAAATAGGCTTATTACTTAAATTCGGTGTCTCAAAATAGGTATACGTGTACGGATCTCCGTACACGTTTTGATTCTCAGCCGAAATTATATCATTATATGAATATTGTTGAAAAATGGCGCCGTATGCGTTCGACGAAACGATCAAACTACACAGCTTTTTGCATGTCGTAACCAATCCCCCCGGATTGTATCTCAAGTCAAGAATGAGTTCTTCAATATTATGCTCCTTAAAACTCTTAAATGCTTCATAGAAATCTTTTGGTTCACCAAACTCCAAATAACATAGATATCCTATTCTTTTATCTGAAATCGAATAAACCGTATCCAACAAAACCGTATTCTCCTGATCAATATCGGGATTCACCTCATAGGAAATCTCACTTCTACTATCCCGATAACTGGATAAGGTAATTATCTCCGCCATCACATGATTCCCCGAATGACTTAAAATTTTCACAAAGTCACCTCGTCTTAATCCCTGCGATTTTGCCCCGGGCGAGGTTACATACAACACTTGATAAATTATCTCTCCATCCGGCTTCTCAAAGGCTTGATACGCAAATCCAATGTCTTCTGAGCTGCGTGAACTGTTTGTGAGATATGAAAATCGATCTTTCGGAGACAAAATGCTTTTAAAGAATTCCCTTGGCGTCTGTTGGAAGTTACAATCAATTGAGTCAGGCATTTCTTCATTCCAAAGATAATAATGACTCATCTGCTTGTAAATCCACACATTCATTTCCTCAGCTTCAGAAAGAGTGTGAGGAGGTTGTACCTCAGTTTCGAAATCTGAGGTACAACTTCCCGTAAGTAAAACTATTAAGATTAACAATAATCTATTTCTCACTTTGAAGCTTTAAAAGATTCTTTATAAAATACTGATCATCTCCAGGGTTAAACTCACAAGTTTCTTGTGAAACAGGCGATGACATTTCAAATTCGAAAGATCGTCCCGAGTTAATTGGACTGACACCATAAGAGTATTCGCCCGAGCCATTATTGTTCGGGTCAAGCGTCAGATAGCATAAGTATTCTTTTCCCATTTCTAAGGTCAGTCCCTCTACAGCGCTTACCGCTGCAACGGTACCATCATAGTCCATCATACCATACATTATCTGCATGTTTTTTTGAGGCATGAAAAACTTGTAGCTGTAGATTCCATTAGCGGTATGACTGGGTAGATCTGACAAACCTAACAAGACGGAATTTTCATCTAACTCAGGATTTACATTTAAAGAACCATAGTCATTGAATGTGTAATATCCATTACCGCGGTTACCAAAAATCAGAATAGACTCGATATTCTCATATACATGGATATTCGTAATTACTGTGCACACCAATGCGCCAGCAGCCTCAACATCTATAGTGGTACTTTGGCCAGAGCTGATTTTTACTGATTTTACACCTAAAATATCATGTGCGCCATATGAAGCATGACTTCCCACATATGTAATTTTCATTGATGAAATAGAATTCTCATCTGAAACAGACCAATATTCCGTCTGGTTACGTTTCGTAATTACATCACAGATTGCCACAGCCTGATATTGCGAGCCTTCAGGAATGTTCAACTCAAAGGTTGCAGTAGAAAGGTAATTAGCCACCAGTTCTTCCTGCTTTTCTACTAATTTACCTGCTTGATCAAATACATATAGCCTTAACCTAACAGCCTTACCTGCGTCGACGCCGTCAAGATCGCCTGTATTACACTGATATGTAAAGTTTGACATTATCGTGGCGGGATTCACGCGGATTTGAGTGCTGAACTCAGTGGGGATGTCGTCGTTTGAGCATGACGACAGGATGACAGCGAAGAGCGCTGCGATGATAGAAATGTATTTTTTCATAGGGTTTGTCATTTTATTTGATTACGGTAAACAGCCAGCCGATGCCCAGAGAGATCGTGCTGACTTTTGTCTCAAAGTTTCCGGCCATGTTGCTGTTGCCTAAATTATAGCGGAATTCAGCCGTGAATCCCTTTTTGAGCTTGCAGTTAAGACCGATGGAGAGCATAACATCGTAGGCCTTTACCTTGTCCATCTGGTAAACCGTGTTGTTATACGGAAAAGACTTGGGAGAAGCCGAGAAAGCTCCGGTGAAAGTAGGACCTACCTCGAGCGCAAGCGCCGGAAGGAAATACCACTGGAACAAAACCGGGATCTCAAAGCAGTTCATTGTGATATCATCAACAGAAGTGGAGAGTGACCGCATGGCATACATAGCTTCGAGCTGCACGCCAAAACGCTCAGTGCCGAAAGGACGGCCAGCCGGACGGCCAAAGCGCAGATTGGCTGCTACTCCGGCTGTGAAGCCTGCTTTGCCGCTCATATCGAGGTTCATATCCTCGGGATCACCCGCAATGGAATAATTGAAGCCAACTTTGGGCCCTACGGCAATAGTGTACGGCTTAAGATAAACCGAAGTACCAGGAGTGTCGGTGTCTTCGACGTACTGAGCCGACGCTGCAACTGCCATGCCGACAATCAATGATAGAGAAACTAATGCTCTTTTAAACATGAAAAATTAAATTATTGGTGATTAAATGATAGGTTCAAAGAATGATCCAAGATAAAGCTGACTGCTCGCGTGCTCGCCGGTGCTCAAGGAGACCGACGCGTTGACACTCTGTCTTTGAGTCACCTTGATGGTTTTTGAGATTCTCGCTTTATCGTGAGGCTTTATGGTGAGGGACTGGGTCACACGGCCTTTCGCATCCAAAGTTGCGGTTACGGTAACCGCCCTGTTGGAGTCGTTGGAGATCACGGCATAGATGGTGACGTTGTCGTTCTTGTCGGCATTGCGCGACACAGCCTGAGGAGCCGACACCCTAAGAATCACGGGATGTGACAGAGTGAAATCGCGCTGCGTCTCAGCAACGGTAATTCCATCATTTTCCAGAACAGCCCGCATGCGGCAATCGTCGGCATCTGAGTTGACGCAGGGAGAGATAGAGGCTGTGAGCCGGTTATTGCTGCCTGAAAGATGTGAGGTGTAATCATGCAAGGTTCCGTCGCCGCAATCAACCATCAGTTTCAGATCGCGGGCATCGGCCGGCGCCGACATGTCGAGCATCACCTTTCCGATGTTGCCACGGCGGTCAACATCGAGTTGTGTGCCACCCCCTGAAGCGGCATTCAGGTTCAGAGAATAGCTGCCATCGGCAACCGCCAGCACACCCTGCCTGCCTGACTTGGCCGTGATAACATAGCCGTCGCCAAACTGAGACAGAACTGAATCAAACTGAGGCCGCGCAACGACATCGCTGCCCGCCTTGAGGCCTACGAGTCCATCTTGCGAGTACACTGACAGGATCGGTTGTTCCTCAATTGCGGCTGCAGAGGAAGTCACTACATTATTGAATTCCTTAAAAAGCCGGTTGAAATCGGCCTCCTTGATTTTTTGCGGCTTACCGTTTTTGTCGATAAGTGCAAAATCCTTGTTGTAGGCAACAACAGCCCTTCCGTTGCTGAAACAGCTCGCCTGAGTGAGATCGTTAAGATGAAAGTCAACAATCAGCATGTCGCGCCCGTTGCTGCGGTCGAAGTTCTCGCCTATGTATCGATAAAGGTTGCGCTGTCTGACCGGTGCGAGGCCGTTTCTGAAAGGGCGGGCGAAATCAAACTGACATCTGACAACGTTGTTGCCCGCCTGGTTGATAAAGCCGTATTTCCCGTTTTTGTTCACCACCCTCAGTTTCCCTTCCGAGAAACAGTCGGTGACGTTTCCTTCCTTATCAACAGTGAGATAATATTTCGCATCGGGTTTTACGATCTCACCGTCGTCAGCGATAATGGCCTCCAGAACGGTGTAGTTACCTTCCTTCGATCCGGCTAAGGAATAACCGTTGACCATCGGGGTGATAAAATCGTAGACGGCCGGCAGCACTTCAATATTACCGGGCTTCACCATCCCCCACTTCGCATTTTTCTGAACGAGAAAAAGGTCGGAGCTGAAACGGCTGATCTGGTCGTAGGTTGGCGAAATAGCCCATGCAACTGTCCGGGCACTCGCATTAGCAAATGCCAGAACAGTTACAAGGGTTAACAGCAGGATCCGGAGCGATCTCATTTCCTTACTTTGTGTTTGTCATAGAGTTCGACAAGGTGCTTGATGTTGCAGCAATATGTCACGTCGGTGTTGCGGAAACCGCTGCACAACACACCCACCAGACGGTGTTCGCTGTCGCTCACGGGTGAGCCGCTGAAGCCGCCTATGCCTGTTGCCTGAATCTGGATCTGATTGTCGTCGGGCAGCTTGCTGATCTTGGTTGAATGATTTGTGGGGTGGAGCTCCTTGCCGTTGAAAAGCTTTGTTCCGACAACGTCGCCGATAGGATAGCCCACAATGTTGAGTTCTTCAGTTTGAGGAACCAGCGTCTTTTCATCGACTCTGGCCTTCTCGATATCGTAGATCGCACCCATCTTCACGATATGTTCGGGAGTCTTGGCCGATTTGAGCCTGATAAGAGCCACATCCTTGTCCTTGTCGCCCGACTCGGCGATTACCTGAGCAGGAAGAAGATCGCGGTCATTATCAATTTTCGATCCGGTCAATCCGAGTCCGAAATATTCAAGGGAGCCCCCGATCTCGATGTCGGAGTTGCGCATACGGTTGAAGCGTGCCTCCATCTCGTGCTCCGACGAGCTGCTTACGAAGGCGAGCTGGGCCGCAAAAATATCTTTCATGTTCATGATGAAGTTGCGGATCTCGTCTTCATAGTCGGCCTTCTCATATTCCCAGGGAATTGCAATATGGCGGTTAGTGCCGAGTTCACCGTCTTCTGAGATGAAGAAGGCAGTGCCGGTGTAAGAATAGGGTCTCACTTCGCCTGTAGCTTTATTCAGTGTCTTGCAAACAACGTTGAACTCCTTGTTGACAAGATTATTGTCGCGGTCAAATCCGAATGTCCACACTTCGGGCCAGTCCTTGAATTTTCCGACAAAAGGATCGTCCTTGATCTTGGCCTCGAAAAGGAATCCGCCGTAAACACACGCCGACGCGTTTTCCATAGCCTGAGCCGTTGCGGGTGCAACAGGTGAGAATCGGCCGGGAATGTAGGTCCATGCAGCCCACACTCCGACAACAATAACGGCTATCGCAGCTGCAATGCCGGCAATCGGTTTCCACCTGTTGGCGGGAATGAATCGCGAAACATTGACCGGCACGCCGCCACACACAATCGAGTCGCTGCGCTTGATCTGCCGGGTTTGTCCGGGAGCCAGACGCTCACCGTTGACTGTCGAGCCGTTCTTGCTGTGATCCTGCAGGAAGGCCTTCCCTTTCTTGTCGATTTTCAGTGTCGCATGATAGCGGCTCACGGTGTTGCCGGCAATCTGAATGTCGTTACGCATGCTGGTGCCGATACCGTGCACAGCTTTGTAGTTCGACAGGTCATCGGGGCGAGGCACCTGATCCCACATAAGCTCCACATCGCCGAAACGGATTGCGTCGCCACGCTTTATCGACACCTGCGTTCCCGGCTTGATGGGACGGTTCATAACAAATGTGCCGTTACGGGAATTCTTATCCTCCAGAAGGATGTCACCGTTATTGAGTATAGTGATTTCTGCATGGAGCGCACTTGCTTTGTCGCTATGCAGAACAATGTCACATCCGGGATCTCTGCCTATTTTTAAGAGTCTCATAGAAATAGATAATTAAATGATTGCTTGTACATCGCCTTGCTGGCCGTCTTTCTCCTCCTTGCCTTTGCCGTCCTTGGTCTTGCCTTCCTGCTTAGGCTTTGCTGGGGTCTTTTTGGCGTTCTTCTCTTTGTCGGCATTGCGGACGGAATCACGGCGTGTCTTCTCGGCCGCGTTCTTTATCGAATCCTCGCGCTCAACCTTCTTGATCGAGTCAAGCCGGGCCTGCTCGCGCTCCTTGGCGAGAGTGGAGTCATTGAGCTCGGTCTGATCCGGAGTTCCATCACCCTTGTCGCTTCCTCCCGATTTGAGAGACTTTATGCCGAAAATAACTGCAAGAATCACCGCTACGGCGATCAGGCCTCCGACAAGATATTTGACCCATTGATTCGATTTAGGAATATGATTCCAGTTAAGCTTCGCCACATGTGCGAGCGAAACAACATCCTTGCGGGTCACAGGCACAGGAACGTTGGGGGTGATACGGATTCCGTTAACATAGGTGCCGTTGCTGCTCTGGTCAATAATGGTCATTTTGCCCGACGGGGTGATGTTGATCAGTGCATGCCGACGGCTGATTATGTCGGTTGAATCGTTAATTACAATGTCGCAGTTTACGTCGCGACCTATCGAGTAGGTTTTCATAAAGGTTTATTATCTTCGCTTATTTACTTTTTTGTGTCCTTTGCTGTTTTCCTGGCATCTTCCTTGAGTTTCTTGATTTCCTCGTCTTTCTTGGAAATCTGCTCCTTGAGATCAGCTATTTCTGATTCAAAGCGCTTCCCGGTTTCAGCTATCACCCCTTTCGAGGCCTCGGCTTCCGACCGGATTTCGAGGATCTCGGCAGTCTGGAGGCCAATCAGGGAGTCGCGGGCCGCGAGCTCAGAGCGAAGCGAATCGACCTGCAGCTGAGCTGTTCCGTTATTCTCCGGTGTCGATGATTTTCCTCGGCCAAGCAATATGCAGTTGAATACTAAACTCAACAGACAGATTAACGTGACAGCTCCGAGAATGAGTTTAGTTTTAGTGTCCATCTTTGATCTGAGTTTTGAATTTATTTTTGTTTCTATAATAGCTATGGTTAGGTTATCGTGCCCGCCCCCTTCCTTGCGGCCTTTACCGTCGACGGTGGTGGCGATTTCATCTGTCACCGTGCCGAGGGCATGGTTTTTGTCAGATGCCATCTCGATAAGTGAAATCTCCTTGACAGCCCCGTGGATGCCGTCGGTGGTGAGAATGAAACGGTCGCCCGCGAGATAGGGCAATTCAGCTGTGTCAACCTCGATATCGGGTTTCAGGCCCAATGCGCGGGTAATGACATTTGACTGGGCCGAGAGGCGTGCCTGCTCCTCGGTGATCACACGCTGCTTAACCAGATCGAAAACCATCGAATGGTCAAACGTTCTGAACACCTTTGTTTTGCCCCTGAGCTGGTAGACGCGGCTGTCACCGACGTGGGCCACCGTTGCCGAGTCTTTGTTGATCAGCAGCACCGTGCATGTCGATCCCATTCCCTTGAGGGCCGGAATCTCCTTGGTTTTTTCGATAATCGCCAGATTGGCGCGACGGATAGCCTTTATGACGATATTGGTCGCGGTGTCGTCAGGATTACCCTCGATTATGCCGTTGATGATCTCGTTTACGGCTATCGCTGAGGCCGTTTTGCCTCCGGGACCGCCTCCCATACCGTCGCACACGGTGACAACGAAGCCATAAGGAGTGTCGGCACTCCCGTATGAGTCCTGGTTCTCGGAACGGCCTCCTATCCGAGATTCAGCAAACCCGATTATGAAATCAGGCGTTTTCAGTTGTTGAATCAGTTCCATTGTTTAGCATGTTTAGTTAAGGCCAAGCCACTCCTTTAATCTTTGAAATAATGTTACGGGCGGAATCATCGCTTCATGCAATGCACTCCTGAATTCAGCGGCTGACTGAAATCTTTTTGACTGCTCCTTTTCGGTAGCTTTCGAGATAACGGCCATGATGCGCCGCGGAATAGCAATGTGGGCGGGAAGAGGCTCTCTCAGCTGACGGGTGAGGGTTTCAACCTCAACATCGGAATTATACGGATTCTCGCCTGTGAGCAGTTCATACATTGTGATGCCGAGCGCATAGATGTCGGTCGAGGCATTGATCTGAACGCTTCTGTTCTTGTCTCTGAGAATCTGCTCAGGCGCCGAATATTGCGGGGTGCCGATAAATCCGTATTGCGAGAACTGGTTTCCGTCATTCATTCGCGCGATGCCCAGATCCATCAGGCGGATATTATAGTCGTCTTCCACCATGATGTTCGACGGCTTGACATCGCGATGGATAACACCGCGCGAGTGGATATACTCCAGAGCATCCAGAACCTGAATGATCGCATTGCATATCTTCTCCACCCGGTCGTTCCCGTTAAGGTGCTCCTTGACATAGGTATCGATGTTCTTTCCTGCCACAAACTTGCTGACAAGAAAAATCGGGCCGCTTGCAGGTGCGTATTCGCAGTAGCCTATCATCTCCACAAGGTTCTGATGGCGGAACGCCAACGATGCCTCCTGACGTGCGCGCTCCCTGATCATCTGATTGTTGGCGTAACTGTCCTTAACCCTCTTGATGGCCATAGGAGCTGCATCCTTGGTTCGGTAGCCTTTGTAGACCGTGCCCATCGCGCCATTGCCTAAAGGCGTTGAGAGCGGATCGTAGCAATACCATTCTCCCATAACTCGGAGATAGATATACGGATCGCCCGGGCGCTGGTAAACGTCGCTCATGTAACTTTACATGTTATAGGTTGATAATTACTTTCCTTATTGCCTGCTGATAGTCCATGTCGCCGGTTTTGTCAGCGAGCTGCCTGGCCTTGTTCAGGAAAAAGTAGGCCGAGTCGGTATTGAATTTTGCTCCTCGCTGCTTTGACTTATAGTCGCATCCAAGTTCATACAACGACCGGTAGTCGTTCTCATTCAGGGCCACAGCTTTTTTCAAAAGGTTGTGTGCCTTCGCGTTATTCGCTGAAATGCCGAGATTCTTCCTGAATGAGGCTACCGAGTCGGTGAATGAGCCGGTCTTGACGCTCTCTTTTCCATCGAAATATAAGCGGCTGAGCAGGAATATTGACTGATAGTCATTCCCGTCGGCAAGCTCCTGAAGCATGTCAAGCCCGCGATCGGCTGACGATTTATCAGCGAGCAGTTCAACGGCTCCGTTATATGATAAAAGGTTTATCCGGGTGTTTTGAGATTCGTCGGTTGTTTCGGTATCAGCTTCGGCAATCAGCTCCTGGTTATCGGAAGGTTCATTCCGGAAGCTGTCAATCATCTTGATTCCGCCAAAAATCAGGGCGGCGACAACAGCGGCGCCTCCGGCTATCATCGAAATCATTCTAAGGTCGATAGTCCGTGCCGGATATTGCAGCGGCACGAGTTTGTCAAGAGCCACGCGAAATTCGGCAGCACTCTGATAGCGGAGCGAGCGCTTCTTTTGAGTGGCTTTCCTGATAACCTCCCTGATCTGCTTCTGCCTGACATTGCGCAAAGGCATCTTCTTGTGAAGCTGCATATCAAGCACTTCGGCCATCTCGCCGTCAAAAGGCACACTCCCGATCAGAAGTTGATAGAGCAGGATTCCGACGGCGTAAAGGTCGGTTGTGGCGTTTTGCGAACCAACGAGGCCACGAACCAGTTCGGGCGCGGCATATTTGGGCTTGCCTATAAACTGGCCGTCGACAGTGTACGACGTTTCATTAGTGTTGCTACCGCTCACCTTCTTTGCAATACCGAAGTCGATCAGCTTGACCTTTCCGTCAGAGGTGACCATTATATTCGAAGGATCGATATCCCTGTGAATATATCCGGCATCGTGGAGCGCCATGAGGCCCGAAAGAACACATCTTACGATTGTGATGGCAAACGAGTAAGGATTATTGAGGAATTTGCCGTGAAGTTCCTGAGCAAACGGAATCGGTTCACCTTTATAATCTGTCACCGATCCGTTCATCAGCTTATCGAGCGTAACACCGTGAAGAAACTCACTGACAACGTGGTAGCGCACAACCGGCTGCCGCAATTCATCTCTGCCGTTAATTTCAACGAAACCCAACATTTCAATCAGGTTGTCGTTTCTTAACTGCACAGACGCTTCACGACGTGCCCTGGCAATAACATGAGGAGGAAGCTCAAGCCTCAGAAACTTTATGGCAACCTCCTTACGGTGCCCCGTCATAACGTTGCAGCACCAGCCTTTATACACCATTCCCATCCCTCCTTCACCCAACGGGGTGTCGGAGGGATCATACTCATAGTATATGCCCTTCTGCTTCTCGCTTTCGCCTTGAATACGTACAGTGGCCATCACTCAGTCGTTAATCCATGCCCACTGTGCCGCCACCATGAAATCCGCTGTCGTTGGAATCGAGGCCAACTGTTGAATCAGTGTGTCGATAACCTTCTGAATACGCGGTGGGATGTATACTCGAAGTAGGATCGAATCGGGGCGGGAAATCATGCTGGTTGCGTGTTGCATTGCCTGCGCCTACTGGATTCTCAGCCGGCTCGAAGCTGTCTACAAAGTTATCGTCGTCTCTCACATCGATAAAGTTTTCCGACAGATGAAGCCCGTGTTCCTTTGAATCGATCAGCACAAGGAGCAGGTCATAATTCTCGCCGACAGTGATCACATCGCCATTGAAGCATTCCACCGGGCGCGCCATCGACACACTGTTTTCATTAACCAGCGTTCCGTTTGACGATCCGAGTTCCGAAAGAGTGGCCTCGGTCTTCTCAGGCTTCTTCATTTTGTTAATGTGAAGATTGGCATGTTTAGCCGACACGGTTCCTTCACCTAACACAATATCACATTCTGCCGAGTTACCGATAATGTTCTGACCAACATGCAGAGGCCAGTATTCGCCCATGCCTGTTCTGGAGATTGAGTAAAGGAAACCGACGATAGGCTTACCTGTACGGGTTGAAAACGAACGGTTCTGAATCCGTGGAGCGCTCTGTTGTGCATTTGAGTTATTCTCCATTCCGGGTACCACCGTACCCTTCATTCTGTTGTTGCGTGGCGAATTGGAAAAGGCCTGGTTTGCTCGGGCAGCTCCTTGTCCCTGACGGGGATTGTAATCTCCTTCGGGACTTAAACCCGGAAAGACGGTCTTGTTTTGTGACATAAAGGTTTAATTTTTTTACATTGACATTAGGTAACTCTTGGAAAGAGAGCAACACTTTGTCGCGCACTGTTGACCCTCAACAGATTAAAATTTCTGACAGCCCGAAATTTCGCCACAGCAATGTCAACAGGTTGAAAAACTGATGACAAAAATGACTGCCACACCGCTGATTTCAAATAATTTTCGTAGCTTTGCACTGTCCGTAAGTATCTCTTTCCAAGAGATACTTACGGATTGCTTTTTTGTTCTTTTTTGTTGGAGAAGGCTGTGCCAGGGCGGATTTCATCAGCGGCGATTTTTGAGGGACGGGGTTTTTGCCTAACTTTGAGGTGTGAAGATTGTGATTGCGTGCGACTCGTTCAAGGGTTCGCTGTCGAGCCTGCAGGCAGGTGAGGCGGCGCGCAAGGGTGTGCTCCTCGCCGACGCCGGGGCTGATGTGACGGTGGTTCCGATAGCTGATGGCGGTGAGGGCACTGTCGAAGCGATATCGCAATGCACTGACGGTTCACTGACCGATGAGGAGGTTAAGGATCCGTTGGGCCACGCGGTTTCGGCGCGCTATTTCGGCGCCGGTGATCTCGCATTCATCGAGATGGCACAGGCTTCGGGGCTTACGCTTGTGGCGCCCGAGCGACGGAATCCGCTGCTGACTTCGAGCTATGGCACGGGGCAATTGATTCGCCACGCGCTCGACAGCGGTTATCGAACGATTGCCGTAGGTCTCGGTGGGAGTGCCACCAACGATGCCGGAACGGGAATGCTCCGTGCCTTGGGCTACCGGTTCCTCGATGCTCGCGGGAGGGTGATTGAAGTGTGTGGCGGAGGCATGCTCTCCCAGATCGAGCGGATCGACACTTCAGGCCGCCATCCGGCGATTGACGATGCACATTTCACGGTGGCTTGCGATGTCACTAATCCGCTCACGGGCAGCAATGGAGCAAGCCTTGTTTTCGGCCCGCAGAAAGGCGCCGACACTCTGATGGCCTTGGAGCTCGACCGATCACTGACACATTTCGCAGATCTGTGCCGCCACACATTCGGGAGCCACTTTGCCTCTGAGCCCGGTACAGGAGCTGCCGGGGGCTTGGGCTTTGCCTTCAGGCAATTTATGGGCGCAAAGCTGCAATCAGGCATAGAGCTGGTGCTGTCAGTGATCAATTTCAGCACAATTCTCCGCGGTGCCGACCTCGTTATAACAGGCGAAGGCTCGATCGATTCGCAGACAGCGATGGGCAAGGCTATTACGGGCGTCATGCGTCATGCTTCGTCCACCGGAATCCCGGTGGTAGCCATCGGGGGACGAGTCGACCCCGGAGCGCGCAGGCATCTTCACAAACTCGGCTTCGAGGCTCTGCTGCAGGTCACACCTGAGTCTATGCCACTTGCCGAAGCCATGCGTCAGGATATCGCTGCCCGCAACATCTCCACTACCCTATCCCGCTATCTCAGCTCACGCAACAAAACCTGACCGACAATTTTGACAAAAATTTTCTCGATTTATTTTGGTTTATAAAATAAACCGCATTATCTTTGCAAC
>CAZKXM010000032.1:0-19779 GCA_964556785.1 uncultured Bacteroides sp.
GCCCGACGACAGGGCCGAGTTGCCGATATTGGTGTTGAGTTTCACCAGAAAGTTGCGGCCAATGATCATTGGCTCGGCCTCGGGATGGTTGATGTTGGCGGGGAGCACAGCCCGGCCTGCGGCAATTTCGTCGCGCACAAATTCGGGTGTGATGTGGGATTTGATGCCGAGCTCGGCCGCGTTCATGTTTTCGCGGATGGCCACATATTCCATCTCGGGGGTGATCACTCCGCGCCTTGCCAGTGCCATCTGTGTTATCTCACGACCCTCCTTTCCTCGCAGCGGGGCGTAGCGGCGCGGAAAACGGATGGCGTCGAGGCTTTTGTCGGCCTCACGCATCAGGCCATACTCGCTGGTAATGCGCGGGAGCTGCTCAAGGTCGTCGCGCTGCCCGATCCAGCTGCTGCGCAGGCGGGGCAATCCTTCGTTGATGTTGATCTTCACTGCCGGATCGGTGTAGACGCCGCTGGTGTCATACACCATCACGGGATCGTTGGTGCGCATGGTTTTGTTGCCGTCGGCATCAACCTTTACGGTGGGGGTGAGGTTGACCTTGCGCATTGCCACACGCAGCTCAGGGAAAATCTCACCTTTCATATAAACTTTCTCCGAACCGGGATAGTTGCGGAGATCGATGTTTTCGATTTTCATTTGAAATGTGGTTTGAATGGTGGTTTGATATCAGTTAATCCAGAAACGAGGTGAGGGGACTTGTCGCCTCCACACGGTTGCTGACCGCCCCGAGCCCGGCGCGATAGGCCCGTCGGCCGGCCACTACAGCTTCCTTAAATGCAATGGCCATCTCGACAGGATCGCCTGCCACGGCAATGGCGGTGTTGACAAGCACGGCGTCGGCTCCCATCTCCATTGCCTCTGCTGCATGTGAGGGTGCGCCGAGCCCGGCGTCGATCACCACCGGCACACGGCTCTCGGCAATGATGATTTCGAGCAGGTCGCGCGTGCGCAAACCTTTGTTGGTGCCGATCGGAGCGCCCAGGGGCATGACGGCCGCTGTGCCAACCTCTTCAAGACGTTTGCACAGAACCGGGTCGGCCTGAATATAGGGGAGCACCTTGAACCCCATTTTGGCAAGCTGTTCGGTTGCCTTGAGGGTCTCGACAGGGTCGGGGAGGAGATATTTGGGGTCGGGATGGATTTCGAGTTTCAGGAAGTCGGTTCCGAACACGTCGCGGGCAAGCTGGGCCGCGAGCACTGCTTCGGCCGCGTTTCTGACTCCGGAGGTGTTCGGAAGGAACTGCACGTGATCACGGTTGATGTGTGAGAGCATCTCATCGTCTTCATCACGGGTCATGTCGATGCGTTTCATCGCCACGGTGATCATCTCGGATCCTGAGGCGAGAATTGATTCGAGCATGAGCCGGGGCGACGAGAATTTCCCGGTGCCGACAAACAGGCGTGAGCTGAAATCGCGTCCGCCCATGTTGAGGATATCGTTCATTTCTGCAGGGTTGATTGAAGCATGGTTATGATTCGTGAAGTGTAGCTGACGGGGTCGTCGGCGCCAATGATCGCACCCGACATCGCTATGCCGCTCACTCCTGTGGCCATCAGAGGCTCCACATCGTCGGCGGTGATGCCACCGATCGCCACGATAGGGAGCTCGATTCCCTCGGCGCGCACGCGGCTGACAATGTCGCGGTAGCCTTCGAGGCCAAGAACGGGAGCGAGGTTCCGCTTGGTGGTTGTGTGGCGGAACGGGCCGAGGCCCACATAGTCAACGTCGATTCCCTTCAGGGCCAGAATGTCGTCGGCGGTGTTGGCCGTGACGCCGATCACGGCGTGCGGTCCCAGCAGCTCGCGGGCTTCGCGGGGCGACATGTCATCTTTTCCCAGATGCACGCCTGACACCTTGAGTTCGTTGACAAGCTCAACACGGTCGTCGATAATGAGGAATGTGTCGGTTTCCTGGCACATGGGAATAAGCTCAAGGGCAACCTGGCGCACTTCCTCATCGGTAGCATCCTTCATGCGGAGCTGGATCCAGCGGCAGCCGCCTTCAATCACCATCTGCGCCTCTTCGGCAATCGAATAACTGTCACTTGGATGGGTTATGAACTGTAACATGATTTATAACAGGATTTATAGATTTGCGGTTAGAATTGGGTGTTGCGCTCAGTGCCATGCAGCCGTTAGCATGGCGTAGCCGGCGAAACCGTAGGGCTTCAGCTGGGGAACAGTTAGCGGGGTCACTCCTCCCAGAGCAATGACTGGGAAGGGTGATAGCTCTTTCACGGCCTGAAGGTCGGCAGAGCTGAAGGCCGCGCGATAGCCGGGCTTGCTGAGGCTGTCGAACACCGGACTCAACGTGGCATACTCCATTGCGGCCCCGGCAGCCTTGCGCAGTTCAGCCATGGAGTGGCACGAACGGCTCAGCAGACCGCTGTAGTAGGGCGGAGCGGCGGGACACCGGCGGTTGAGATGCAGGCCTCCGAGATTAAACTCGTTGACGAGGTCGAAATGTCCGTGGAGGCGAAGCCGGCTGTGGAATCGCTGATCCACCCCCTCGATGATCTCAAGCATCTCGCGCCGCGAGGCCGCCGGATGGCGCAGGTGGATGTGGGTAAACCGCCCGCTTTGGAGCATGCGGTTTATACGGCTGCTTTCGTCGGGAAGTGGCTCCTCAGGGGTGATTGCTATGCGGTAAGCGTAATCAGCCTCCATAAAATGCCTTGATGATCAGAATGGCATCGCCATCCTTAAGAGGGGTTGAAGCGCGTTTGTCGGCCGGCACCACAGTGCCGTTCAGAGCCGTTGCGATACCTTTAGGCGTAACACCGGCCTCATGCAGTGCATCGTCGAGGTTGGCACCCGGAGCAAGGGTGACCTCCCGGTCGTTTATCTTGACTACCATTCTTTTTGGATTTTTTGGCGTTTAGGGTCGAAAAAGTGATTCATCGGGCCATGGCCGCTGCCGGTTTCAACATCGGCTCCGGCGGCAAGAGCGCGGGTCACGTAGGCTTTGGCACGCCCTACGGCTGTGCGGAGGTCGTCACCGAGAGCGAGCCGCGACGCTATGGCGGCCGATAGTGAGCAGCCGGTTCCGTGAGTGTTACGCGTCTCTACAGCATCGGCGCTTAACGGAATCAGTTTGTCGGAATCTTCCATCACCAGATAGTCGATTTTCACTCCCGGTGTGGCGTTGTCGCCACCTTTGAGAAGAATGTTGCGGCAGCCCAGGCGCTTAAGCTCGCGTGCCTGATCGGAGGGTGAATCGTAGCCTGTGATTGCGCGTGCTTCGGCGGCATTGGGTGTGACGAGAATGGCTTGTGGCAGCAGTTCTTCAACCAAAGCGCTGACAGCGTCGCTCTCCAGAAGCATGGCTCCCGAGGTCGACACCATAACCGGGTCGACAACCAGATTCGGCAGGGTGATCTGGCGCGCCGCTTCGGCAATAACTTCGATAATCGGGGCGCTGAAAAGCATTCCGGTTTTTACGGCGAGAGGCGGGATGTCGGCACACACTGCTGCAAGCTGCGACCCGACCATCCCCGGGCTTACACCCTCCACTGCTTCGACGCCGAGAGTGTTCTGGGCCGTAATGGCGGTGACCACACTCATCGCGTAGCAGCCATGGGCCGAGATCGTCTTGATGTCGGCCTGAATTCCTGCGCCGCCTGATGGATCAGAACCTGCAATTGTGAGAACGGGATAATATCTGTTCATTGTCAATGAATGGATAGATGCTATGAATTGCAACTGATTGACAATGAGGATATCCGGGCGACAATCCCTGCGTCGGTACTAACCGTATCAGGTTCAGAGGGTATGAATCTCAGCCGCTCCTGTGTGAGTCGGCACCCCTTTGTCGAATCAGTGATGAATGCAAATTTAGCCGTAAATGATGCGCGATATCGTTAAATCAGGTTTTTTAACCTCGGTGTGCACGCATGTTGCACACCTGAGATCGGATATTTGCATCGTAAACCTGTAAAAACCACGATTGTTATGAAAACAATATCCTGCACCGACGTTATCTATGCCACGGTTGTTAAGCGCGGCACAATGATCGCCTCTCTCTGTCTGAGCGGGATCGATTCGCTTAAAGAACTCCTCAGCCGCATTCGCCGCGCCTTAGGCAGCGACTGCGGCCTTGTGACCCTCACCCTGCGAAACGGCTCGCAGGGATGGACCGACCGCCGCAGCCTGGTGTTCTGAGCCTTCGTGACGGGGGAGGCAGGTCAGGGATTCATAAGGTCGGGGTTGTAATAATGGATCACCTCCTGAGCCTGTTCGAGGGCCACTTTTGCCGGCCCGTCAGGATCGAGGAGCGATGCGGCAGTGTAGTCGCTCATGGCTTCACCCTTTAGGCCCTTGCGCCAGCGAACCTTGCCGCGGATGTAGAGCGCCATCGCGTCCGACGGGTTGGCCGCTACATTTTCTTCAGCCAGGCGGAGCGCCTCGTCAATACTATTTTTGTGGAGAAGAGCGTTGATATGTTGTAATGTGTCCATTGCGATTCAAAAAAATGCTAACTTTGTTATCGCAAAAATAATCAAAATATGTTGATCAAGCGCTGTTTTTCACTACTTATAACATTCCTCGCACTGCTCAGCGTCCGTGCCGCCGATCCCGTGCAGACGCGTTACACCCCCGCTCAGTGTGAGGGTAGCTACATGCCTTATCCGGCTGTCACACCAACCGCTGTCCCTGATTCGCTCGAGGCTGTGATGGTGAACCATGTCGGGCGCCACGGGGCCCGATTCCCGTCGAGTGCGAAGAATGTCAAGCTGATTACAGATCTCCTCACCGAGGCTACCGCCAACGGCACTATCACCGCGGCTGGCAAGTCGCTCCATGCCCTTTGCCGCCGCATCACCGACGCCACAGCTGGTCGATGGGGTGCGCTCGACTCTCTGGGCATGGCCGAGCAGCGCGGAATTGCCTCGCGAATGTTCTCGAATTTCCCGTCGCTGTTCAAGGATGGCAGGGTAGAGGCCATGTCGAGCTATTCGCCTCGCTGCATCATGAGTATGTACAGCTTCGTGCATCAGCTGTCGCGCCTCGACAACCGTCTGGAAGTCTACACTAATTCCGGACGTCAGAACTCGGCGCTTATGCGGCCGTTTGACTCCGATGCCTACTATCGCGAGTATCGCGAGAGCGGAGCATGGCAGGAGCCGATCAATCAACTTGAAATGCAGCTGCTCACCGACGCACCCCTGCGCCGCATCCTGGGGAAGGGAGTCGAGGAAATGGACGAGGAGAAGAAGCACTCTGTTATAATGGCCGAATATGCCGTTGTTGCGTGTGCTTCGGCGATCGGACTCGACTCGCATTGGGACACGTTCTTTACCGCCGACGAGTATAACCGCGCGTGGGCATGCAGCAACCTCCGCCATTATCTGCAGTACAGCGCCTCGACTCTCACGACATCGACCTCAGAGATGGCTTCGCCGCTTCTTCAGAATCTGATCGCCACCACACGCCGGGCCGTCGACGGTGAGAACGGCCCTGTGGCCATCCTCCGTTTCGGCCATGCCGAGACACTGATGCCGCTATTGGCTCTGATGCACCTGCCCGGATGTTATTATATGACCAATTATTTTGACACCGTGGCCCTTCACTGGAAGGATTTCTACATTGTGCCGATGGCTGCGAACCTGCAGCTGATCCTTCTGCGCCACAAAGTGTCGGGACGATTCTATCTGAGGGTGGATCTTAACGAGGTCCCCGTGCCGCTCATTCCCGGGCGCCAGCAGCTTTACACTCCGTGGGAGTCGGCCGAGGAATATCTCACCCGCTGCCTGCCCTTTGTTGACCGCTGAATGACGCCGGTATGAGAATAAGCCACGTAGCTGTATGGGCGCGCGACATCGATCTGCTGTGCTCGTTCTACACAAAATATTTCGGAGGAACGGGCGGCCCCCTCTATCGTAATCCGGCAAAAGGCTTCAGCTCCCGTTTCATCACATTTGACGGCGAAACCCGGTTAGAGATAATGCACAGGGAGAGTCTTGCGCCGGATAATGAGAATAGTCTCGGCTTCGCCCATATCGCGATCTCGGTGGGGAGCAAGGAAGCTGTTGACGGGTTGACCGCCCGGCTGCGTGCCGACGGGTGCGTCATTGTTGGAGAGCCGCGGTTCACCGGCGACGGATTCTATGAAAGCGTTGTGAGCGATCCTGAAGGCAACCTCGTTGAAATTACTGTTTGAGCTTGGTTACTCCGTGACAAACTTAAGTTGGATTATCCAAAAAACCGCGCGTAAACTTTTTTTATAGAAATATTGTTAGTAATTTTAGGGCGACAGAATCGGAAAAATCGGCTCTGTCGCCCTGTTTATTTGAGAGACTGAATATCAACATTAGCAATAATTAAAGGAAGAATTATGCATTTGACCCCGAAGGAGCTTGACAAGCTCGAACTGCTTACCCTGGGCATGATCGCCGAAAGACGTCTGAAAAAGGGCCTGAAGCTTAACTATCCCGAATCTGTGGCTTACATTACATCGTGTGCGCTTGAGGGTGCACGTGAAGGTAAGACAGTGGAGGAAGTGATGCACGATGCAGCCAATGTGCTGACAAAAAATGATGTGATGGAGGGTGTGGCCGACATGATCGGCCTGCTCCAGGTTGAAGCCGTGTTCACCGACGGTTCGCGCCTGGTTTCGATCCACCAGCCCATCAAGTGATCATTTTTTATTTCTCTTTCTCAAAATCCCCCCAACGAACAACAAAAAAATCTCTGAAATGAGCACAACAGATAACAAGGGCACCGCGCCTCAGAATGCTGCTCCCCAGGAATACACCACCCCCAACGGTGTGTTTGACGGCGTTCCCCCCATTGCCTATCCCAACACTCCGGGTTTCAAACCTGCAACTTATGTTCCCGTCGGAGGAGTGATCCTTGCCGAGGGTAATATTGAGTACAACACCAACCGTCGCACCGTGAAGCTCACCGTGCGCAACACCGGTGACCGTCCCGTGCAGGTTGGCTCACACTTCCATTTCTTTGAAGTTAACCGCTACATGGAATTTGACCGCGAGCAGGCTTACGGTTTCCACCTCAACATTCCCGCAACAACAGCTATCCGTTTCGAACCGGGTGAGGAGAAGGAAGTGGAGCTTGTTGCTTACGCAGGCAAGAACCGTGTGATCGGCTTCAACGATCTCGTTAACGGTTACACCGGCCTTCAGGACACTCCCTCGTTCTATCCCAAACGCACAGAGGCCATGCGCCGCATGACCGAGTACGGCTTCAAGCATGTCAGCGAAGCTGAGGCTGAAGCAGAATTCACCTCTCGTCCCACCACTCCTAAAAAGTAAAAAATCGACTCCCATGGCAATAATTTCACGTCAGGAAAACAATAACCTGTTCGGTCCCACCGTCGGCGATAAGATCAGACTGGGCAACACCGAACTCTATGTAGAGATTGAAAAAGACCTCCGCGTCTACGGCGACGAAGTGGTGTATGGCGGCGGAAAAACCATCCGCGACGGCATGGGCACCGCTAACCTTGTAACCAGCAAGGCCGGCTCGCTTGACCTCGTGATCACCAACGTCACCATCATCGACCCCAAGCTGGGTGTTGTCAAGGCCGACGTGGGTGTGAAAGACGGCAAGATCGCCGGTATCGGCAAGGCCGGTAACCCCAATGTGATGAAGGGTGTGACCCCCACACTCTGCACCGGTCCTTCAACCGACGCCATCTCGGGCGAGCACATGATTCTGACAGCTGCCGGTATCGACGGCCACGTTCACTTCGTGTCGCCCCAGCAGGCTCTCAACTGTCTGAGCAATGGTATCACAACCCTCGTGGGTGGCGGTATCGGCCCGACCGACGGCACTAACGGCACTACCATCACTTCGGGTGTATGGAACATGGAGGCTATGATGCGCGCTGCCGAAGGACTCCCCATCAACGTGGGCTTCCTCTCGAAGGGCAATTCATCGGGCCGCGAGGCTCTCGCCGAGCAGATCATTGCCGGTGGCATGGGCTTCAAGCTCCATGAGGACTGGGGCTCGACTCCGGGCGCCATCCGCTCATGCATGGAGGTGGCCGATATGTTTGACGTGCAGGTTTGTATCCACACCGACACCCTCAACGAGGCCGGCTATGTTGAAGACACCCTCGCCGCTATCGACGGCCGTGTGATCCACACATATCACACCGAAGGTGCCGGTGGCGGTCACGCACCCGACCTTCTGAAGGTTGCTTCGATGGCAAACGTGCTTCCTTCGTCAACCAACCCCACACTGCCGTTCGGCATCAACTCTGAGTCGGAGCTGTTTGACATGATCATGGTGTGTCACAACCTCAATCCGAAGATTCCTTCTGACGTTGCTTTCGCAGAAAGCCGCGTGCGCCCCGAGACACAGGCCGCCGAGAATGTATTCCACGATCTGGGTATCATCTCGATGGTGTCGAGCGACTCTCAGGCCATGGGCCGTGTAGGCGAATCGTTCATGCGCACGTTCCAGATGGCATCTTACATGAAGCAGGTGCGCGGCAAGCTCAAGGAAGACTCTGATCAGAACGATAACTTCCGTGTGCTCCGTTATCTGGCTCAGATCACAATCAATCCCGCGATCACCTACGGTATCAGCGATATCCTCGGCTCGATCGAGGTGGGCAAGATGGCCGACCTTGTTCTCTGGGAGCCGGCATTCTTCGGAACAAAGCCCAAACTCGTTATCAAGGGCGGTATGATCAACTGGGCGCAGATGGGCGACCCCAACGCTTCGCTGCCCACACCTCAGCCCGTGAAGATGCGCAAAATGTTTGGCGCTTACGGCGAGGAACTTCAGAACACCCGCGTGACCTTCACTTCGCGTGCAGCTTACGATGCCGGCATCAAGGAGCGTCTGGGCCTGAAGTCGAGAATCTATCCTGTTCACTCAACCCGTCAGCTTTCAAAGGCCGACATGGTGCTCAACTCGGCTCTTCCCCACATCGAGGTCGACCCCGAAACATTCAACACCTATGTCGACGGCGTTCTTGCAACAGTGCCCCCGGCAAAAGAACTGCCTCTGTCTCAGCTCTACTGGTTCAGCTGATGAAATTAAACTGAACATTAAACGGCATTCAATTGTTAAATTTCCGGGTAAGCTCCTCAGTGAGCTTTCCCGGAAATTCACTATATTTGCGTTTCAACGTGTAAAATTATCCAAATCCCAATCGATTTATCTATATGGAAGTTCTGACCGAAGTGCTCGGCAACATGCACACTCCCGAATGGCACGAAAAGCTCCACCATGCCACGGTGGAATCTGTTGTCCTCGATCAATGGACCGCTCAGAAGAGCCGTTTTCTCGGCAAGAGCGCCGAGGGTAACGAATATCCCATCGCACTCAAGCGCCACACCCACATTAACGACGGCGATATCGTTTACTATAACCCCGACACGAACCACGCCGTGGTTCTGCGTCTGGCCCTCAATCCGGTGCTGGTGATCGACATGAGCGCCCTGTCGACGATGGACCCCAATGAAATTATCCGCATTTCAGTTGAGCTCGGTCATGCCATCGGCAATCAGCATTGGCCTGCCGTTGTCAAGGGAACGAAGGTTTATGTTCCGCTTACGGTCGACAAGAAGGTGATGCTCTCGGTGATGGAAACCCACAATATCGACGGAATCACCTATGAATTCGAGTCGGGCACGGAAATCATTCCCTTCCTCGCGCCCGATGAAATCCGCCGCCTTTTCGGTGGTGCCGGTCACGACAGCCATGGTCTTGACGATCACGAACATATCCATGCCGTAATCCGCCACTGATCATGCCTGACCGCATCACAGCTCTTTCCCACCTGCTTCAGTTCAGCGACGCCACATTTCCTGTGGGCACATTCTCCTTCTCCAACGGACTGGAGACGGCGGCCTATCAGGGAGTGGTGACCGACGCCGAATCGCTTGAGCAATATTGCCGTGCTGCCGCGCGCCAGGCTGCGTTCAGCGACGGGGTAGCAGCCCTGACCGCCTGGAGGGCTACCGGAGAGGCCGACTATGAGGCGCTGCTCAAGGCCGATACCGACCTGATGCTCTTCAAGATGAACGACGAGGCCCGCATGATGCTCCAGCGCATGGGCAAGAAGCTCGCCGAACTCGGCAAACGCATTGAGAAGTCTGACATTCTTGACCGCTGGCTCGCCGATATCGAGGCGGGAGAGGCACCCGGAACCTACCCAGTGGCACAGGGTGTGGTTTTCAGGCTGTCGGGACTCACCGAGGAAGATCTTTTCACATCGGGCCAGTATGGGGTGATCAACATGATTCTCGGAGCCGCACTGCGCCTTGTCAGAGTGTCGCACTACGACACTCAGGAGATTCTCTACCGCCTCGCCGACGAGATTCCCGGCCTCTACGAACAGGCGCGCACCATGACGTTTGACGACATGAACTGCTTTGTTCCCGAAATGGATATCCTGGCGTCGCTCCACGAAAAGGGCCCGATGAGAATGTTCATGTCATAACCCCCCCAGCCTGCTTCTCCTCCCTCTCTTCCGCACAAAATTCATCAATAACGAAAACATTTTACTGACAAGATAAATATATGAGCACATGCCGCATTGGTGTCGGAGGCCCTGTGGGATCCGGCAAGACAACCCTGATCGAAGACCTCACACCGCGCCTGCTTGAGAAAGGCCTTAAAGTTCTGATCATCACCAACGATATCGTCACTACGGAAGATGCAAAGCATGTCCGCAAGGTGCTCAAGGGCATTCTTGCCGAAGACCGCATTGTAGGCGTGGAGACCGGCGCATGCCCCCACACTGCAGTGCGCGAGGACCCGTCGATGAACATCGCTGCCGTCGAGGAGATGGAGGCCAAGTTCCCCGATGCCGACATCGTGTTTGTGGAGAGTGGCGGCGACAACCTCACCCTCACTTTCTCGCCTGCACTGGTCGACTTCTTTATCTATGTGATCGACGTTGCCGCCGGCGACAAGATTCCCCGCAAGGATGGCCCCGGCATTTCGCAGAGCGACATTCTCGTGATCAACAAAACCGACCTTGCCCCATATGTCAACGCTTCGCTTGAGGTGATGCGTGTCGACAGCGAGAAGATGCGCCCCGGCAAACCGTTCGTGTTCACCAACTCGATGACAGGCGAGGGCCTCGACGAGCTGATCGACCTGATCTACAAGATGGCTCTTTTCGACAAAAAATAACCGATCCATGTTCGAACCAACAATTCCGCGCCACTATTCCGATTCGCCTGAGGTCGACTTCTCGTCGGCGCCGGAGATGGCCCCTTATCTCACCGAACCGCCGGCAATGTATGTCGGTGCGCCCGGCAAGCGCGGCTACCTGAATCTCGGGTTTGAGCTCGACGGCGACGGCAAGTCGATTCTGCGCGAGCTCGACCGGCGCGCTCCGCTGATTGTGCAGCAGGAACTCTATTTCGACGAGGAACTCCCCGGAATGCCCTGCGTGTACATTCTGTCGTCAGGCGGCCCGAATGTCGACGGCGACCGTTACATGCAGAACATCACCGTCAGACGCGGCGCCATGGGCCACGTGTCGACGGGGGCTGCCACAAAGCTTGCCTCGATGAAATATAACTACTCGGGCCTCCGGCAGACAATCACCGTTGAAGAAGACGGATATCTGGAGTATCTGCCCGAGCCGATCATCCCGCATGCCCACACCCGCTTTATCAGCGACACGCGCCTGACGGTCCATCCCTCGGCAACCGTGTTTTACTCCGAGATCTATATGGGTGGCCGGAAATACTATAACGGTGGCGAGCTTTTCAAGTTCGACATCCTTTCGGTGTGCTCCCACGGAGAGCGTCCTGACGGCACTCAGCTGTTCCGCGAGAAATATATCATTTCGCCCGACCGCTGCAACCTGCGTGACATCGGTGTGATGGGCGGGTACGATGTGTTTGCCAACGTGCTTGTGATGACTCCGCCCGATAAGGCTGCGGCAATCTACGAAGCCACCGACGCGTTTATCGACACCAAGGCGCGCCTGGCGGCCGGAGTCACCCATCTGCCCAACGGAGCAGGCCTTCTTTTCAAGGTTCTCGGCATGGAGCCCGGGCCGGTGAAGAAGGTGGTGAGGGAATTCTGCTCGCGAGTACGTATGGCTGTCAAGGGAGTTCCTCTGCCTGAAGAGTTTCCGTGGCGATAAGAAAAAGAATAATGTTATAATCAAAAAATATCCCTGTTATGAATAAGATTTCTCTGTCGGTCCGCTCCGTTTTCCGCGGTGTCGGTCAGGTAATGTTCCAGCAAAGCGCCTGGACCGGTCTGCTGTTTATGGCCGGAATATTCTGGGGCTCGTATGTCAACCACGTTCCCGAGGTTGCATGGGGTGCGCTGGTGGCTGTTGTTGTCTCCACGATCGCCGGTTGGATTATGGGCGAGGACATGACCGATGGAGAGGATGGCCTCTGGGGTTTCAACGGTGTGCTTGTGGGTTGTGCCCTGCCAACCTTCCTCGGCAACACGTGGTATATGTGGGTGGCGCTGATTGTCTGCGCCATGACAACCACTTGGGTGCGCCGCGGCTTTAACCGTGTGATGGCTCCCTGGGGTGTGAATTCGCTCACGTTCCCCTTCGTTTTCATGACATGGATATTCCTGCTGTCGTCAAGATACTTCCATGCAATGGATCCCGAGGGGCTGTCGCAGGCAGCGTTGGCGCTGGCTCCTGCCGATACGGTGGTCGACACTTCGTTCGGCTCGCTCGTGGTTTACTGGCTCAAGGGCATCTCGCAGGTGTTTTTGGTTGACTCATGGGTGACAGGAATTTTCTTCCTTGTGGCTCTGGCTGTGTGCAGCCGGTGGGCGGCACTGTGGGCTGCAGTGGGTTCGGCTGTGGCGCTTGGGGTGTCGTTGGTGTTCCACCTCAATCCGTCAACCATCACATCGGGCCTGTTCGGTTTCAGCGCCGTGCTGACCGGCATTGCCATGGGCTGCACGTTCTATAAACCCGGATGGCGCACGGCGCTCTGGGCCGTTGTGGCAGTGGTGGTGACTCAGTTCGTGCAGATGGCTATGGACGCCTACATGCTTCCTTACGGAATCCCCACCCTCACAGGTCCGTTCTGTATCACAACATGGCTCTTCCTGCTGCCTCATTATCAGCTTAACTCCGACAATTCCTCAACAAAATAACGACAATGCCGACATCATCAGCCAACACTCCCGTGAGCATGGCCGATATGGCGCTCCGTGGGGCTCACTACCGCATTCTCATCAACGGATCGATGGCTCAGATCATCGGGGCGGTGCTGTCAACCGTGGCCGGTATCATCATTCCGATGCTCAAGATTCTTGAGGGTGGCGCGGCGATGTCGTCGCTCACTCAGGGTGTGATCGGAGCTTCGGGGCTTACCGGTATCGCGGTCGGCTCAACCATCATAGGCCGCCTGTGTGACCGTTACGGGTATGCCCGGTTCTACCGCCTTTGCGCGCTGATGATTGTTGCCGGTGCTCTGATTCCATTCTTTTTCCACACCGTGGGATTGCTTATTCTCGGCCTGTTCATTGTCGGGCTCGGAGTGGGCGGCGGCTATGTCCTCGATTCGAGTTACGTTTCTGAGCTTATGCCTGACCGTTGGAAAGGCTTTATGGTGGGTGTGGCGAAAGCGCTGTGTGCGCTCGGTTTTCTCGGTGGAGCCGGTTTGTGCTGGTGGTATCTGAGCGTTAAACCTGAGGCATCGCTTTGGCCCAACCTGATGCTTCTGATTGCCATTCTCGGCTTCGTTACATTCCTCTGCCGCATCGGTTATCCCGACAGCCCGGTGTGGCTCATGGCTCACGGTGAGCCCGCGAAAGCCGCCGCGGCAGCCCGCAAGCTGCTGGGAGCCGATGTCACGGTGCCGGCACCCGAGAAGTCGAACACGGTTTCAGCAACATGGCTCGACATGTTCCGGGGCGATAATCTCAAAAAGGTGATTTTCAGCGGCATCCCCTGGGCTTGTGAGGGCGTGGGTGTGTATGGTGTGGGAGTGTTCCTCCCGATCATCGTGATGGCACTCGGAATCGACACTTCGCATGCCACCGGAATGGGTGCCGTGATCAACTCGGTTGAGCTTACCACCATCATCAACTTCTTCATCATCCCCGGCTTTGTCATCGGGCTGCTGATGGTGCGCCGCTGCAACCATGTCAGGATGCTGGCCGACGGTTTCTGGATCAGTGCCGTCGGGATGGGCCTGCTTCTGGCGGCCTACCTGCTTCACTGGCCGGTGTGGGTTTCGGTTGCGGCTTTCGTGATCTTTGAGGTCGCGCTCAATGCCGGTCCGCATCTGGTGACATTCATCATTCCGGCGCAGATCTATTCTGTTGCCGATCGCGGTGCAGGTTCAGGCATTGCCGACATGCTCGGAAAGATCGGCGCTATCATCGGTGTGTTTTTCATGCCTCTGTTGCTTGTCTGGGGAGGGGTGACGCTGGTTCTGATCGTTTGCATCGCAGTGATGGTTGTCGGAGCGGTGATCGCCAACGTGTTTGGCCCGATGGTATTAAAATCAAAAAAGTAACCCTCAAAACCTTTCTGCCCTATGCACATGGCCGATGCACTTGTCTCGCCCCCGGTGGCGCTCGCAGCGGGAGTGGCAGCTGCCGCTCTGATTGTCGTTGCGGCCCGCGAGGTCAAGAAAACCACCCGACCCGATATCGTTCCTCTGATGGGAGTGATGGGCGCGTTCATATTCGCCGCTCAGATGATCAACTTTTCCATTCCCGGCACAGGTTCGAGCGGGCATATCGTCGGGGGTGTGCTGTTGGCGGCGCTTCTCGGGCCATGGGCAGGATTCCTGACGCTGGTGTCGGTGATAATCGTCCAGTGCCTGATATTTGCCGATGGCGGACTCATGGCGTTGGGGTGTAACATCGTCAACATGGGCGCCATGACTGCGCTGGTGGCCTATCCGCTGATTTTCCGTCCTGTGGTTAAAGGCGGGTTCACTACAACACGGGTGCTTACGGCATCGATCCTCGCCTGCGTGGTGGGTCTCGAGGCGGGCGCTGTCGCGGTTGTCGGCGAGACCGAACTTTCAGGAATCACGGCGCTGCCGTGGAAACAGTTCACGCTCTTCATGCTCCCTATCCATCTGGTGATCGGGCTGTGTGAGGGTGTTGCAACGGCCGCTGTGCTGCTTTTTGTGAAGAAAACGCGCCCCGACCTGCTATGTCCCGACGGCGTCACATCGGGATCTGAGAAGCGCAAGGGTATCGGCAAACCGGCTGTTGTTTTCGCCGTTCTTGCCCTTCTCCTGGGGGGTGGTCTGGCATATTTCGCATCGGGTGATCCCGACGGACTCGAATGGTCGATCGGCAAGGTTGCCGGCAGCGATGAGCTTCCGGAGGCCGACCACGGGGTGGCGCACGAAGTTGCCAGAGTGCAGCAAACCACATCGGTGATGCCCGACTACGATAATTCCCTTTCAGGCATTATCGGTTCGGTGATCGTGCTTCTGCTGGTGTGGGCCGTCACTACTATTATCGTGAGGACGCGTTCGGCCTCACGCAGTTGATCAAACAAAGCGCACACTATGTCGGCTCTCGAGAATGCCATACTGACCCTCAACCGTCTCAATGCCCCCGCAGCAGCGCGAGGCATTGTCAGTGTCGATGGCCGGGCGTCGCTCGCGGTAACGCTTGTCTATATGGTTGCCGTGCTGTCGTTTCCGCTGACATCACCGGTGCGCATGCTCATTCTCGCCGGCTATCCGATCGTGGCGTCGGCCCTGTGCGGAATTGGCTACGGACGCATCTTCATCCGTTCGCTCTGCCTGCTTCCGATTGTGGGTGTTTTCGCAATCTTCAATCCTGTGTTCGATCCGGCCAACGGCTGGATCACCTTTGCCGGAATAATTCTGCGCGGATTGCTGACCTTCCAGGCTCTGCTCATTCTCATCGAGACACAGGGCTATATCGGCATGTGTGGGGCGCTGTCGCAGCTCCATGTGCCGGCCGTGCTGACAACGCAGCTCATGATGGTCTACCGCTATCTGATAGTGCTGCTGAGCGAAGCTCTCGCCATGCAACGCGCGCGGCGGGCACGCGGTTACGGCCGTCGGCATCTCTCGATCGCCGAGTGGGGACGTTTCATCGGCCAGCTGTTTATCCGTACTGTAAACCGCGCCGAACGCATCCACGGCTGCATGCTTGCGCGCGGTTTCTCGGGCTCTGTGCCCCGCTTCAACGGTCTGAGCCATAAGGGCTGGGGGAGGGCTGACTGGGTGTGGCTGTTAGGATGGTGTGCTGCAATAGCAGCCATGCGCTTTATCGACGTTTCATCAATGTTTCATTTCCGCCTGCCATGAGTCATCATTTCATACGGTTCTCCAACGTCACCTACACCTATCCCAACGGCTATGAGGCCCTGAAAGGTGTCTCGTTTCTTGCTGTGCATGGCGAGAAGGTAGCCGTGCTGGGCCTGAACGGTGCGGGAAAGTCGACCATGTTGCTGCAGACCAACGGACTGCTGCTGCCAACTTCGGGCGAGGTCAACGTGGGCGATGTTCCGGTGACAAAGCGCACTCTCCCGTTGGTGCGCCAGAGTGTCGGGATGGTGTTTCAGAATCCCGACGACCAGCTGTTTATGCCCACTGTGGAGGAAGATGTGGCGTTCGGCCCGATGAACATGCGCCTGCCGCAGGCTGAAGTGGAGCGGCGCGTGGAGGAGGCGCTGGCAATGGTCGGGGCAACTGATCTGCGCAAGGCGGCTCCGTTCCGGCTGTCGGGCGGACAGAAGCGCGCGGTGGCGATAGCCACGGTTCTTGCCATGGAGCCGTCGATTCTGGTGATGGACGAGCCCTCGGCCGAGCTTGACATGCGTGCCCGCAACGAGCTTATAAGCCTGCTGAAAAAGTTTGGCCACACGAGTCTGATAGCCACTCACGATCTGGGGCTGGCGCTCGAAATCTGCCCTCGGGCAATCATTATCGACCGCGGGCGCATAGTGGCCGACGGCGCGACACCCGACATGATCCGTCGTCTGGAGGAGATTTCGGGTGCGTCAGCCGATGAATGAATCCTTGAATCCGAGGAAATAGAGGAGTCCGTCGAGTCCGATGGTCGACAGCGATTGCTCGGCCGTCTGCTTCACCTTCGGTTTGGCGTGGAACGCAATGCCGAGACCGGCTGTGGCGAGCATCGGCAGATCGTTAGCCCCGTCGCCAACGGCGATTGTCTGTGCAATGTCGATGTTCTCGGCCTGAGCCAGGAATTTCAACAGCTCGGCTTTGCGGCGACCGTCAACAATCTCTCCTTTGTGTCGTCCGGTCAGCTTGCCGTCCTCGTCAATCTCGAGCTCGTTGGCATAGACGTAGTCAAACCCGTACTTCTGCTTCAGATAATTACCGAAATAGGTGAAGCCACCGGAAATGATCGCGGTTTTGAAGCCGGCGCGCTTGAGCACCTTCATCATCCTGTCGACCCCCTCGGTTACGGGGAGCGACTCGGCGATTTCGCGCATCACACTCTCGTCAAGCCCCTTGAGCAGGGCAACACGCTCGCGGAAACTTTCAGAGAAGTCGATCTCGCCGCGCATGGCCCGCTCGGTGATCTCCCTCACCTTGTCGCCCACTCCGGCGCGTTCGGCGAGTTCGTCGATAACCTCGGTGCGGATCAGAGTGGAGTCCATGTCGAAGCACACCAGGCGGCGGCACCGGCGGTACATTGTGTCCTGCTGGAGCGAAATGTCAAATTCCTCGTCGGAGGCAAGGGTCATGAAGCGCTCCTGCATGGCTGAATAATCACGGGGTGTGCCGCGCACCGAGAGCTCCACACACGCTTTTGACTCCGGCTCCTCGTCGGCATCGATCGGCGGGCGCCCGGTGAGGCGCTGGATCGAGTCGATATTGAGCCCCTGGGCCGACACTTCTTCCGTAACCAGCGCTATCTGGCGCGCCGTGAGCCGGCGACCGAGAATGGTGATGATCCAGCGGTTCTTGCCCTGCAGCCCCACCCAGTTGGCATAGTCTTCGAGGCTGACGGGCGTGAACCGTATCTGCACATTGTGTTCAGATGCCTTGAAAAGCAGCTCCTTCATGATTTCGCCCGACACGCTGCTGTCAGTCTTGAAGAGAATGCCCAGCGAGAGGGTGTGATGGATGTCGGCCTGGCCGATGTCGAGAATTGCGGCATTGTAGCGTGCGAGCACGGCTGTGAGCGCGCTCGTCAGGCCCGGATGGTCGTGGCCTGATATGTTGATCAGGATCAGTTCGGTTGTTTCCTTATTCATTGCAGTGATATTTTATCAGGCCCTCCATGGGCGATGCTGTTACACTCGTTATCCGGCATCCCTCAGCTTCGGCGGCCTCATGCAGCTGGTCGGCGAAGTTGTGGGCTATGCTTCCGCAGAATGAAAGGGGCAGCCCGGCATGTGCCGCATACTGCTTTACGTTGCGCCTCAGGAAAGCTCGGAAAGCGCCGGTGACAATCTGTCTCACCTCGTCAACCTCAATCGTCTCCTTTATGAACGGTGCGAACGATGCCAGAAAGCGGTTTGGGGCGGGGGAGCGGTAAACGCGGCGTGTCAGTTCGGCACGGTCGAGATTAAAGCGGGTAAGAAACTCGATCGTGACGCTGTCGGGGAGAAGTCGCTTGAACAGATCGGCAACAAAGAGTTTGCCGAGCACGGCCCCGCTCCCTTCGTCGCCAAGAATGAATCCAAGCGGGGGAATGTTGTCGACGATCTCGCTGCCGTTGTATAGGCATGAGTTTGACCCTGTGCCGAGAATGCAGGCAATTCCTGCCTCTCTTCCGAGCAAGGCTCTCGCAACACCGAGCATGTCTGACTGCACCTCGACGGCCGGAATGCCGAACATTTCAGCGAGCAGTCCGGCTACAGGCCCGCAAAGTTCGGGCAGACATCCCGCGCCATAGAATTTCAGGCTGTCGATGCGGCCTTCGAACGGCGCCATCGGCCCTGTCGCTTCCGCAAGGTGGAGGCGAAGGGTGGCAGGATCCATCACGGCGGGATTGATGCCCGGCGTCTGGAATCGGGCGGCAATGTTCCCGGAGTCGATCAGAACCCAGTCGATTTTCGAGCTTCCGCTGTCGGCTATAGCAATCATATTGCAAAAATAAGGTGTAACTGAGTATCTAACTATTAAAAAGTGTTAAACGCGTTTTCCTGCGGGGTGACGGCATGTCAGAATCAGCGCGACAGTGCCAGTTTTTTCCGTAATATTATGAATTGCATAAAGTTAATATATGTTAATTTAACGGGGGGGGGTGCTTGTTATACCTGTAGATAGTCGTATATTTGTGACATAATATATTCTTAATTCATAATCTTATAGTGCACAACATGAAGAAATTTCTTTACCCCACGCTGGCGCTGAGCGCATTAGCTCTTGCGTCGTGCTCATCTGAGGAGCCCATGAACGGCAACGTTGCCGATGGCCCCGTGACCCTGAAAGTGGTGATCCCCGCCACAATGCAGAGCCGTTCTACTCTCGGCGACGTGATCATGGCCACCGCCAACAACCTGCAGTGGTCGGTTTACGAAGTGTCGACCGACGGCAGCACAGACCCCGTGCTGATCTATTCTGATCAGAAGGCTGCCTTCACAGCTAACGCTTCTGCAACCGCCACCACCGAGACCGTTACCCTCAACCTCGGTAAGGGCAAAACCTATCAGGTTGCTTTCTATGCCGACAACTCGGAAAACACCTTCGCTACTTACACCGACGGCGTTGTCAACGTTAACTACGCCAACGGCGCCACCAACGATGTTCAGGAAGATGTGTTTGTAGGCACCTCTGCAGTAATCACCGTAGGTGTCGACGTTCCCTCGACCGTTCAGCTCACCCGTCCGTTCGCCCAGCTCAACTGGGGTACCAACGACCT
>CAZKXM010000033.1:0-19744 GCA_964556785.1 uncultured Bacteroides sp.
TCGGAGAAATCTCTGAAGATATCCTCAAGGATGGCCTCAAGAGCTATGAGAACGGTGTGCCCTACGACGGCAACGACGAGTTTATGCGCGAAACCGTGTGGGGAAAGGTGTCGTCGCAGAATTCGCTCACCTATGCGTTCGATAACAACAGCGGCAGCCGCCCTGTGCAGGACGTTGGTCTCGACGGACTGAAAAACGACCTTGAGTTCGGGTTCAGCTCCTATAAAGACTATCTCGAGGCTCTGTCGCGCAAGCTTCCGGCATCGACAATCGCACAGATGCAGGCCGACCGCTTCTCGCCGTTCAACGACCCTGCCGGCGACAACTATCATTTTTATCGCGGCTATGACTACGATGAAGAGCGCCTGAGCATTCTCGAACGCTACAAGCGCTATAACGGTGTGGAAGGCAACTCGCTGTCGCCTGAAGATGCCGACGATCCTCTGTATCAGTCGTCGCGCTCGCTCCCCGATGTTGAGGACATCAATCAGGACAACACCCTGAACGAATATGAGCGCTATTTCCAGTATAAGGTGTCGATCCGCCCTGAGGATCTGGTTGTTGGCCGAAACTATATCACCGACAAGCAGACTTCGGTTGTGGTGACCCGCAACGGAAAGACTCAGGAAGTGGAATGGTATCAGTTCAAGATTCCGTTGAGCGACTATGAGAAGGTTGTGGGCTCGATCAGCGACTTCACCACCATCCGCTTTGCCCGAATATTCATGACCGGTTTCCGTCAGGTTACCCACCTGCGTTTCGCCACCCTCGAACTTGTGCGTGGCGAATGGCGGTCATACGACTTCAATCTCAACAACCGCGGCGATGCTCCTGCCGAGGGTCAGCTCGATGTGTCGGTTGTCAATATCGAGGAAAATGCCGATCGCGAACCGGTTAACTACGTGCTCCCTCCGGGTGTGACACGTATCACCGACCCGGGTCAGACTCAGATGACCCAGCTCAACGAGCAGTCGATGTCGATGAAGGTTATCGGCCTTAATGCGGGCGACGCGCGTGGTGTGTATCGCAACACTCAGCTCGACCTTCGCAACTATGAGCGGATGCAGATGTGGGTTCACGGCGAGGCTCTTATCGACAACATCACGCAGCTTAAGAGCGGCGAGATGAGCGTGTTCGTGCGCTTGGGCAGCGATGTCAAGAGCAACTACTATGAATATGAGGTGCCTCTGCAGCTCACGGCTCCCGGACGCTATAACGGCGACAATCAGAGCGACCGTTACAAGGTGTGGCCCGAGGCCAACTATTTCAATTTCGCCCTTCAGAATCTCGTCGACGTCAAGAATCAGCGAAATGCTGCCAAGAGTGCCGATGAGCCAGGAGTGAGCTACGGCACCCGTTACAGCCGCCGTGACCCCGACAATGAGCGCAACACCATCTCTGTGATCGGTAACCCGTCGATCAGCGATGTCAGGGTGATGCTTGTCGGTGTTAGAAACAATTCAAATGTCACGAAGGATGCCACGGTGTGGCTCAACGAATTGAAGGTGACCGACTTCAACAGCGAAGGTGGTTGGGCTGCCAAGGCTAATGTCAATGTGGGCCTGAGCGATCTCGCCACGGTCAATATCGGCGCTCACATCGAGACGGCCGGATTCGGTTCGGTCGACCAGTCGCTGAGCCAGCGGCGCATGGACAACTATGAGCAGTATAACTTTGCCGTGCAGGGCGATATGGGCCGTCTGCTCCCCGAAGGAGCCAAACTGAGGGCGCCGGTGTTCTATTCAGTGTCGAAGGAAACAACCACACCCAAATATAATCCTCTCGATCAGGATGTCAAGCTCTCCGAGGCCCTTAAAGCTGCAAAGACCAAACAGGAAAAAGATTCGATCAAAAACTATGCCGTTGAGCGCCACACAACCGAGAGCTTCAGCATATCGGGCCTGAATTTCGGTGTCAAGAGCAATGTGCCGATGCCGTGGGATCCTGCTAACTTCACGCTGAACTTCTCGTTTAACCGCCAGTCGAAAAACGACCCAACGACCGAGTATGAAAACACCAACGACTATCGTGGCTCGTTCCAGTATTCCTACTCGCCTTATGTGCGCGGCATCAAGCCGTTCGGAAAAATCAAGTCAAAGAATAAGAATCTCAAGTTTCTGCGCGAATGGGAGATCAATTGGTTGCCTAACAACATTTCGTTTCTCACCACCATGTCGCGCTACTACTATGAGCAGCAGACACGCTCCGAAACCGACATCGACTTCCAGCTGCCTGTGGCTGTGAGCAAGAATTTCCTCTGGGACCGTCAGCTTTCGGTTACATGGAATCTCACAAAGACACTCAATTTCTCGTTCAACTCCAACACATCGGCGCGGATTGAGGAGACCGTGGGCGCGGTGAACCGCAAGCTTTTCCCCGACCGCTACCGTGAGTGGAAGGACACAGTGTGGTCGAGCATCCTGTCGATGGGTACTCCCTGGAGCTATAATCAGACATTCAATGCGTCGTGGAAAGCGCCGATCAACAAGATTCCGGTGCTCGACTTCCTGCAGGCAAGCCTGAGCTACAATGCAACCTATCAGTGGGACCGCGGAGCGACTGTGGATGGTGAATCACTTGGAAACACAATCGCCAATCAAGCCGCATGGAATGCCGATGGCCGCTTCAACTTCGAGTCGCTTTACAAGAAGATTCCCTTTGTCAAGGATGTTGAAAAGCGCTTTGCCAACAACAAGCGCGGAAATGCCGCGAGGAAGCCGAAGAAATATGAGCGCACCTACAAGTTGCTGCCCGACACTTCGCTGACGATCAAGCACAATCTGCGCACACGCAAGATCAAGGTTACAGCCACAACAACCGACGGCCAGCCGTTCCCCGTAAAGACAAGGGTGATCGACGCCAACAACATAGAGGTGCTCACCCAGGGCGATCAGAACATAAAGTTTACCGTCAACGAAGATATGAAAGAGACAAAGAGCTTCGGGCGCGAACTGCTTGAATACACAACTCGCCTTGTGATGACGCCAAGGAATTTCGCGGTGAGATACAAACGCAGCAACACCCTGTCGCTGCCCCTGTTCCGCAACGATATCGGCAACATTTTCGGCCAGAGCAACTCATACGGCCCGATGTCGCCCGGTCTCGACTTTGCGTTCGGTTTCATCGGCGAAGACTATGTGGAGAGGGCCAAGAAGCGTGGATGGCTGCTTGTTGACGACGGGCAGACCTCGCCATCGGTGTGGTCGGCCGCAAATGAAATCAACTTCGAGCTCACCCTCGAACCGATCAAGGGCCTCAAGATTGTTCTGACAACAAACCGAACCGACAACCGCACCACCCAGACACAGTTTATGTATGCCGACATGCCGCGTTCTCTCTCTGGAAGCTACACCAAGACCCACGTGGCCCTGGCAACCTCTCTCAAGGGGTCGAAGGCTATTGACGGCTACAATTCGGCGGCATTCAACAAGTTCCTGGACAACATTCCGGTTATAACCCGCAGGGTAGAGGAGCAGTATGCAGGGCTCTGCTATCCCGAAGGAGGATTCATGACCGGTAATGTCAACGCCGGTCAGCCCTTCAACCCCGAGGTTGGCGGCATATCGGCCACATCGAGCGATGTGCTCATCCCGGCATTTATTGCCGCCTACACCGGCACCGATCCCCAGAAGCAGTATCTGTCGCCGTTCCCGTCGCTCGCTCACGCGTTGCCAAACTGGCGTGTGACCTACGATGGATTCATTAACCTCGGCAACTTGAGGAACATCTTCAAGACGTTTACACTCACCCATGCCTATCAGTGTACCTACAGCGTGGGTTCCTATTCGAGTTTCCTTAACTGGATCAGCGCCGACGGCGGCAATCTCGGCTTTACGCTCGACGAGGCTACCGGACAGCCTGTGCCGACCTCTCCCTACGATATCTCCACCGTGGCTATCACCGAACGTTTTGCTCCGCTCATCGGTGCTTCGGTGACCCTGAACAACGACATGACTTTCAGTGCCGAGTATCGCGACAGCCGCACTCTCACGCTCAATGCGTCGGCCGGGCAGATTGTCGAAGCCAATCAGAAGGGCATAACCGCCGGCATAGGCTATAAGATCGTAGGGTTCAATACGGTGCTGGAAATGAAAGGGTCGCAGCAGGGAATCAGCAATGACCTCTCGCTGAATCTCGACTTCTCGCTTTCAGAGAGCAACGCGCTGATACGCCGCATCGAAACAGCCTACACACAGGCAACGAGCGGAACCCGCACCGTAAACATCAATTTTGCCGCAAACTATATCCTGTCAAAGCGACTCACCGTCGGGGCATACTTCGACCATCAGATCAACACACCCCTCGTGAGCTCAACGGCTTATCCCACCACCAACACCTCGGCCGGCATCTCCTTCAACCTTTCCCTTGCCCGCTGATCAACTCCTTGATCCGATCTACGATCTGGTCAGGGTGTACGTGATACTGCTTGAAAGAGTCGTAGTTCTCATTATTGATGTGGATCTGGCCTTCAGTCACACCTCCGTCTTTCCCTTGACGTGAGTTACGGTGCTGATTACTAAATTTTTTGTGAGTTTGAACATCGCTGCTTTTCAGTACCCAATAGTCAATCTTGTCGCGCCACACGGCAATCCACACAAACACATCGCAACACTCAGGCTTAAGCTGCTGGAAATTCATGTCGAACGGAGCGTTGGCGTCGCTTGGAAGCGCTTTTTCAATCAGAGTTCCTCCGCCCTCTTTTCTCACCACTCGCGATGCCTTGACTTCGACCTTGTTTTTGCCAATACGTAGATCATATTCGCCCGAATATTTATTGTCACTCTTTTTGTTTGGAATCTCGAAACGATCATCAAGATCTCTCAGATATTGCTGCGCCCAGGTTTCCCCGAATGTTCGCGGAGCCATTTCAAACAGCTCGATATTCGGATTCCGCTGAAAGTATTCGTCTCGTAGCCGTCTGTAATCATCAAGTTTAATAACGCCATACCCCATCAAAAGGGTAAAAAGGTTGGTGTAGTAATTAAAGGGATAGGCATTGCGACATGTACTGAGCTCGTTATCTATCAATTGTCGAAGTTCTTTATTCTTGATTTCAAGATCCTTTAGAATATTGTAGATCTCTTCATTGAGTTTTTCCATACTGTTCAATAAAATTTCGTTCGTTTGCGGTGATATTAAAAATACGGTAAACTGTTTGGTCGAGTTTCTGTAGACGGTTCTCTGCACATCCGTCAGTCATGATGGAATTCACAATATCTTCAAGTTCTGAATTTTCAGCAGCCGTGAGCTTTGGGAAGGGGAGAGATTGCAAGTTCCCTTTGAGAACCTTGATATCGGGAAATTTGACGGAATAAAAAAACCTGTAAAGCGATGAATTGAGTAGCGCGGCTGCGCTTTTTATCGAAATAGAGTTGAGGTGAGGTATCAGAATATTCGCACTGTTCAGGCAAAGCGCCCCGGAGGTATCGTAGGCAACCACAGGAAATTTTGCAATGAAGCGGTAGATCAACTTTTCCGGTGCGCGATACAGTTCTTGGTTGGCACACTGCTGAAACTGCCGGGGATCGAAATGAATGAAAACCGACTCATTGCTGAGCCTGAAATCACTGACATCTTTCCCCCTGTATATCCTCTCCGTTTCGGGAGAGGGTGAGTGAAACACTTTTTCCTTGTTGTTGCCGGTTACGATTCCCAAGGCCCACTGACTATGGGTTAGATCATCGTGACGGCGTGCCTCCATCTTTTGAATTATCGATTCCCCTTCTTTTGAAAGGTGGTGGATCACCATATCCCCGGAAGATATGTTGACCTCTGACAGCGAGATACGATTGACGCTACCGTTTGAAGTAACATCATATTCCTGATGGTTCGTCGGCGATCCTTGCATGCTGATGCTGAAATAGTCGGTAAACACACCGTCGAAACGGTCGCTGAAAAGGTCAATCCTCTTTACAGTGGCATTCTGCAGAAGATATTTCCGCAGATGTCTGTGTGATTTGATGCGCAGTAATGCAGTAGGCAACAGAAGTTTAAGTTCTCCATGGCCCAGGAGTCGGAGACACTTCACCGCAACCATCGAAGCCAATTCCTTCGACATGATTTCAGGATACATGTTACGGTAGAGATCTGCTCTGTCGCTTCCCCACGGTGGATTCGTGCAGATATTATCAAACTTTCCGGGTATGCCATGCGGAAGTTCATCCTTTAGAAAATTGATGCAGTACACGTTAGGCACGAAATCGTATGCCGCATATTTGGCCAGCAGATTTGTGCCGGTTATCATCACGGCAACAGGATTGATGTCAAATCCATAGAGCGAAAGAGGGTTGCCGGTCTCCACTCCCAGAAGAAAGGCCCCGCTTCCGCAGCAAGGATCGAGCAGAGTTTCTCCGGACTTCACTTTCTTTTCACCGAGCATAAAATCTACAATATGCGCCGGAGTATAGTACTGACCTGTGCGAATCCGCTCTCCCTCGGTCAATAGCGACTGGTAGATAAAGCCAAGGATATCGCTTTTACTCTCCCAAAGGTTAGGCGGGAGGACGAGGTTTAGCTCACTGAACTGAGAAAATTGCGAAATGAAGCTTTTTGTGCCGGTGCGGTTGTCGAGTTTGTGATGTCTCAGAAATTCAAGGCAGAGCGTGAACATAACATCCTCAACCCGGTAGTCAAAACAGCTGATTTTATCAAGAAACAGGTTGGCCGGAGCAAAGTCGAGGTAGCCGTTTGCCACTACTCGTTTACTTGACAAAGTCTTGTTGGCACGGTGGGTTAATTTGCCGGAGGTATCAGCGTTCAGCCGTTTCCAGTTCAACTTTGTCGCTTTGCTGATGATACTTGTTTCTGCCATGGGGATGTTTGTCTGCGCAAAGGTGCTGAAAAAATTCCGTTTTGGCGGCATGAGCCGGGATATTTTTGAGTGCGAATTTTTTATCAGGACAAGTGATTTTTTCGGTTGGCCGGGCCGATTTGGATGTAAAATTGATTATCTTTGTGATTCCCGAAAACAAAGTTTGCAAATTCCAGATGGCCCGTTTCGATATATCATCTCCCGAGGAGTACGATCCCGACATGTTTGACTTTAACGAAGACCCCGGAGCGACTGACCCGGTCGAGCCCCGCAGCGACGATGAGTCGCGTGAACGGCAGCCGTCTTCCGCACCGTCAAGGCCTTCTCGTCAGGAAGGGTCAGCTCCGCGTGCACCTCGCAAGAGTGCATCCAATCATCATTCCGGGCCAACAGAGCCGAAGGTTTCGAAGGAGCGGCTGTCGTCAAACGGGCGTCAGAGAATTTCGCGCGAAGCTCGCCGGCGTCAGCGTAGTGGTGCCGGAGGGTTCATGAAATTTCTCACCGATGCGAGAGTGCGCATTTTCTGTGGCATCGTGCTTGCGCTGGCAACCGTTTATCTGCTCGTTGTGAGCATTTCTTACTTCACTAATGCTGTTCACGACCAGAGTGCGGTACTCTCGAACACTTTCGCAGCCCTTACATCGACCCCCGACAAGGTCACCAATGCCGGAGGTCCGCTGGGAGCGTGGATTTCTGAGATGATCATTTCGCAATGGATGGGTGTGGCTGTGTTTATCCTGATCTTTTATGTCGGAATGCTCAGTCTGTCGTTGCTGAAAGTACGCAAGGTGAGATTCTGGCCGTTCACCATGCGCTGCTTCCTGACTACGATTGCGCTGTCGGTAGTGCTCGGTCTGGTGACATACGAAAGCTCATCGGCTATAGTGTGGGGCGGCCGTCACGGCCACCTGTTCAATGAAATGCTGGTCAATGTAACCGGCATCTGGGGTGCGGTGATAGTGTCGGTGCTCATGGTTGCGATGGTGGCGGTGCTGTTCTACAACAGTCTGAGCCGTGGCTATCGCAAAATCCGAGTGTTCCTTGCGCGGCGTCGTCAGCGTATGGAGCTTGAAAGGGCTGCTGCTGCCGAGGAGCGTCAGCGCAGGGCTGCCGAGGCCGAAGCAACCCGAGTCAATGATCAGCATGAGGAGGAAGAACTTCACGACCTTAACCGACAGACGCCTTCGGATGCTGATCAGGCCGACGAGCATGCAGAGCCTGTTGAAATCACTGAAATCCCAACAGTGGTGCTTGACGACATACCTACGGTGAATGTCGACACACCGGCAGCAGAATCAGACGATGAAGAACCTGCTTTTCCTTTGACAGAACCTGATGATACAGAGGAAGAAAAGTTTGTGGCCCCTGCCGAACTCGAGCGCCCCGGCGAGATAAAAACGATAGGAGGCATGATTGTGGAAAGCCCCGAGATCGAGCAGGCCACCGAGGTGATCAACGATGCTCCTCCGGCAATCAACACCGAGCTCTACGATCCAAGACTCGATCTGTCGCACTATAAAATGCCGCCGCTCGACTTGCTCAAGGAGCGCGAGCAGAAACAGGCTAACGTCGATGCCGAGGAGCAGGAGGAAAATCAGCAGCGCATCATAAAGACCCTGCGCGACTACGGCATCGAGATCTCGTCGATAAAGGCTACGGTCGGCCCAACTGTCACCCTCTATGAGATCGTGCCCGCCGAGGGTGTCAGAATCTCAAAGATAAAGAATCTCGAAGACGATATCGCCCTGAGCCTTTCGGCGCTGGGAATCCGCATTATCGCTCCGATTCCCGGCAAGGGAACGGTGGGTATCGAAGTGCCTAACAAAGACCCGCAGACGGTGTCGATCCGTTCTATCCTTGGGTCGAAGGTCTATCAGGAGAGCAAAATGGAGCTGCCGATGGCGATCGGTAGCACTATCTCAAATGAGGTTTTCATGGCCGATCTCACCAAGATGCCACACCTGCTTGTTGCCGGTGCCACTGGTATGGGTAAGTCGGTGGGCCTGAACGCTATCATTGCATCGCTGATCTACAAGCGCCATCCGGCCGAGCTGAAGTTTGTGCTGGTCGACCCGAAGATGGTTGAGTTCAGCATCTACGCCAAGATCGAACATCATTTCCTGGCCAAATTTCCGGGCGAGGAGGATGCCATTGTCACCGACACGTCGAAGGTGGTGATGACCCTCAATTCGCTCTGTCTGGAGATGGACAACCGTTACAGCCTGCTGAAGATCGCAGGTTGCCGAAACATCAAGGAGTATAACCATAAGTTCACCCATCGTTCACTTAATCCCGAAAAAGGTCACCGCTATCTACCTTACATTGTGGTGATTGTCGATGAGTTTGCCGACCTGCTCATGACGGCCGGCAAGGAGGTTGAGAAGCCGATTGCCCGCATAGCCCAGATGGCGCGTGCCGTGGGTATCCACATGATTCTCGCCACTCAGCGTCCGTCGGCCAACATCATCACCGGCGTGATCAAGGCCAATTTTCCGGGCCGCATTGCCTTCAGGGTGTTTCAGATGGTTGACTCGCGCACAATTCTCGACGCCCCGGGTGCCAACCAGCTCGTTGGAAAGGGCGATATGATTTTCAGCAACAACGGTCGCAAGGACCGTGTGCAATGCGCATTTATCGACACCCCCGAGGTGGAGGCAATGTGTGATTTCATCTGCGAGCAGCCCGGTTATGCCTCCGCCTACGAACTTCCGGAATATGTGCCCGAAAACACCGACGGTGGTGGAATGGCGGCGATAGGTGACCGCGATCCGCTTTTCGAGGATATTGCCCGCTACGTGGTGATGGGCGGCACAACGGCTTCAACATCGTCAGTGCAGCGCCGCTACAAGCTGGGTTATAACCGCGCCGGGCGCATAATGGACCAGCTTGAGGAGGCGGGTATTGTCGGCCCGTCGCAGGGTGGCAAGCCGCGTCAGGTGCTTGTCGAGTCGCTGCAGCTCGAGCGCATGCTTGAAAGCCTTGCCGAATAACCTCATCAACTAATCCCGACTGTCAAATGAAACGCCTTTTATTTTTATTGTCGATCCTGCTCCCGGTAAGCCTTTTCGCCGCTGAGAGCGCCGAAAGCATGCTCAATCGTGCGGCGGATAAAATCCGCACTTCGAAGTCGATCAGTGCGTCATTTTCGGTCTCATCAACCGATGGCAATGCCTCAGGGACGATTACCCTCGCCGGCGACAAATTCGTCATGAAATCGCCGCAGATGTCGGTGTGGTATAACGGACGGACGCAGTGGACCTACGTCAAGCAGGCGGGAGAAGTCAATATAACCGAACCCACACCGTCCGAGCTGCAGCAGATCAATCCGTTTGCAATCATCAATGGCTTCAGGCAGAACTATAAAGCTAAGGTGACATCGCGCTCAACGGCGCAGACCGTGCTCACCCTCACGGCAAACGCACCCAAGGCTGAGATCAGGAAAGTTGTGCTCACCCTCTCAAACTCGACCCTTTTCCCATCTAAAATCGTTATGAGCATGGCCGGCGGAAAGAGCGTCACAATTTCGGTAAGCAACGTAAAGACAGGTGGCACCCTGTCGCAATCTGTCTTCACGTTCAACCCCAAGAGCCTTCCCGGAGTGGAGGTGGTAGATCTACGTTAATTCATTTCAACTCAGAATATAAAAACACCAATAGTTATGGAAACACTTAAGACCAAATGCCTTATCATCGGTTCGGGACCTGCCGGATTCACCTCGGCTATCTACGCGTCGCGAGCCAATCTCAATCCCGTGCTTTTCGAGGGTCACCAGCCCGGCGGACAGCTCACAACCACAACCGAAGTTGAAAACTTTCCCGGTTATCCTGAAGGAATCAACGGTTTCGACCTTATGGAAGATCTGCGCCGTCAGGCACGTCGCTTCGGCGCCGACATCCGCGCAGGTCTGATCACCAAAGTTGATTTCTCACAGCGCCCGTTCAAGGTCACTACCGATGCAGGTGTTGAGGTTGAGGCCGACACCGTGATCATTTCAACAGGTGCGAGCGCAAAATATCTCGGTCTGGAAGATGAGCAGAAGTATAGCGGACTCGGCGTGTCGGCATGTGCCACATGCGACGGTTTCTTCTACCGCAAGAAACGTGTGGCTGTTGTTGGCGGCGGCGACACCGCATGTGAGGAAGCTATGTATCTCTCCAATCTGGCTTCAGATGTGTTCCTGATTGTGCGCAAGGATTATCTGCGTGCTTCGAAGGTTATGCAGCAGCGTGTGCTCGGCAACCCGAAGATCAAGGTGCTTTTCAACACCGTGACCGAAGGTCTCTATGGGGCTGAAACCCTTGAGGGAGCGCACCTGGTTGAGCGCGGAGGCACCGAGATGGAGCAGCACTACGATCTGCCTATCGACGGTTTCTTCCTTGCCATCGGCCACCAGCCCAACACCAAGGTGTTTGAAGGTCAGATTGACCGCGACGAAACCGGCTATATCAAGACCTATAACGGCACCACCGCAACCAATGTGCCCGGAGTGTTTGCCGCAGGCGACGTGGCCGATACCCGTTACCGTCAGGCTATCACGGCAGCCGGCAGCGGATGTAAGGCCGCTCTCGATGTGGAGCGCTTCCTTATGGAAGAAGTAACTGCATAAAAAACACGTCAAGATACGCGTTCCGGCGTCTCAGCCACGAACGCAGGCGCCCGGTGACGGAGTAGCCTGCCGTGGCAAAGAGGCGCCGGCTCGCTATGTTGTCTTCGGCAACCTGACACCACAGCTGGTGCAGCCCGAGACGGCGCCGAGCATAGTCGGCCGTGAGCTGCAGCGCCTCGACTGCGTAGCCACGGCCACGGCTTTCGCAGTCAATGATTATGCCTATGCCGCAGCGGTTGTTGAGCGGATCATAGCCAAACAGATCAACGGCTCCGACCGGCTTTTCGGTCTCGATTTCAACGGCCACGAGCCGCAGCTGGCGCTCGGTGACGATATCGCCGCTGTAGCTCATCACGTAGTCTTTGAGCTGCTGCCGCGACATGGGCGCGAGCGTTGAGCCGCTGTCCCACGCATCGGTGTCATTCTCCCATGTGTAGAATGCGTCAAGATCGCCCGGCTCGGGAGCGCGCAGGGCAATGCGCTGACCGCGGAGCATCATTTGTTTCTGAAACTTTCTGTGAAAAGGGTGCGGTTGAGAAGCGAGCGCCCCAGCGTAACCTCGTCGGTATATTCGATTTCGTTGCCAACCGACACCCCGCGGGCAAGTTCGGTGATCTTAAGGTCGGGAAAACGCGAGAGGAGCCTGAAGATGTAGAAGTTAGTCGTTTCGCCCTCCATGGTGGCGCTAAGAGCGAGGATCACCTCCTTCACGTTCTCCTTCTCAACACGTTCAACCAGCGATGCAATCTCAAGCTTGTCGGGCCCGATGCCGTCCATGGGTGAGATAACGCCGCCGAGCACATGGTAAAGGCCACGATACTGCTCGGTGTTTTCAAAGCTCATCACGTCTTTCACGCTCTCCACAACGCAAACCGTCGATGTGTCGCGGCGTGTGTCGGCGCAGATAGGGCAGAGGTCGGTCTCCGAGATGTTGTGACACCGGTTGCAGTAACGGATGTTGCGCCGCATTGCAATCAGGGCCTCACCGAGTCCCACAGCCTCGCGCTCGTCGGCCCGCAGCATGTGGAGCGCCAGACGCAGCGCTGTTTTGCGGCCTATGCCGGGCAGCCGCGAGAGCTCGGTCACGGCGTTTTCGAGAAGGGTGGATTGAAATTCGCGCTCCGTTGTCATGAGGATCAGTGAACTTATTTTTTAGGGTGAAAGGGCAGTGTGCCTTCCTCACTGCAAAGGTAGCAATCTTAGCTGAACCGGTCAAGATATTCTCAACCGGCAAATGCAGCCGACACGAATTGCAGCAGCGGCATCATTCCAGTTATCCAGTAGTAGAACCCGTGCACACCCGAGCGCATGCGGAAGTTCACCGGGATGCCGCGCGATTTCATTGCGAGGAAAAAATCGATGTTGCCTTCGTAGAAATAGTCGTTGTCGCCGCAGTCGGCATACCATCTGACTGTTTTGAGGGCCTCAACGCCGGCATCGTCGGCCTCGGTGACCCTTAGCGTCGGATTGTTGGCAATGAGCGAGTCGCCGTAAGCCTTGTCGGTTTTTGCCATCTTGCTCTGCTCGGGCTTGCCGAGAATGCCGCTCAAGCTTGCTGCGGCGATGAACATGTCGGGATGCTTCTGGGCATAGGCCACCGCGGCCTCTCCGGCCATCGACGCGCCTGCAACGGCTCGATGCTCCCTATTGGCGATGGTGCGGAATGTCGAGTCGACCAGCGGAACGAGTTCCTCGAAGAAATATCGTTCATAGTCCCAGCCGTCCACCGAAAAGAATCCAAGCCGCGGGCCGAGATTATGCTCGTTGGTTCCGCGCGCGTCAGGCATCACCACAATCATGTCGGTGATCATCTGCGAGCGGATGCCGTCGTTGAGAATCTCGCGCAGCTGGCCTGTAGTGACCCACGTCTCGTCAGTGCTCCCCGCGGGGTGAAACAGATAGACCACCGGATAGCGCTTAGCGGGATTATCTTCATAGCCGCGCGGCAGATAAACCGTGAAACTTTTCTCAGCATCGAGCACACTGCTCTTCAAAATATATTTCCTGACGCTGCCGCCGGGAATGTCACGGCCGAATGAGGCCGGAATCAGAGAGTTTGAAATAATTGTAGCCATATGATATCTAAACGCGGGCCCACGCGTCAATGTTTACCGCAACTGAAGGCGAACCAACTGCGTCGATGAAATGTTATAAAGTTAAAAATTAACTTAAATTCATCACAAAGCATTATGTGGCTCGTCAATTGGTTTCGTGAGGCTCCGGCACTTGCCGTGTTTCTCACAATCGGTCTCGGCTTTCTGCTCGGCCGGATAAAATACAAAGGATTTTCGCTCGGAACTGTTACCTCAGTGCTCATTGTCGGTGTGCTCGTCGGTCAGATGGATGTCAACGTCGGAGGACCGCTAAAAACGGTTTCGTTCATGCTCTTCCTGTTCTGCATCGGTTACAGTGTAGGCCCTCAGTTCTTCCGCTCGTTAAAGGGAGATGGCCTGAAAGAGGTGGGGTTCGCTGTTGTGATGTGTATTCTTATTCTTGGCGCTTCGTGGGCTGTGGCAGTGTGGATGGGTCTCGACCCGGGCCAGGCTGCCGGTATGATGGCCGGTGCTTCGACCGCCTCCCCGGTTGTGGGAGCGGCTGAAGACACAATCTCGAATCTCGGAGCCTCGGCCGACTCGACGAAGGCGATGCTCGACGCGATTCCGGTTTGTTACGCAATGACGTATGTTTTCGGAACCATCGGAGCCGTCTGGCTTATCGGTTACGTAGGTCCGGCCATGATGGGTGGACTCGACAAGGTGAAAAAGCTCACACGTCGCTATGAGGAGGAACACTCATCATCGGCTATCAGCGACAACCCTGCATTTTTCAACGCTGCGCGTCCGGTGGCTTTCCGCGCGTTTGTGGTTGACGGCCCAGGCGTGACGGAGCCGGTGACAGCAGGCGAGATCCTCAGGCATTTCAGTGGCGAGGGGCGCCGATTGCAGGTTGAGCGCCTCAAGCGTACCGACGGTTCGGTCGTTGCGGCCGACGAATCGGTGACAGTCAACCCCGGTGACACGATCGTTCTTTCTGGTCGCCGCGAATTTATTGTGGGCGATATGTCATGGCTCGGTCATGAAGTTGCCGATGTGGAGCTGCTCACGTTTCCTGTGGAGGATGTGCCGGTCACTGTGTCGCGTCACACTAAGCCGATGCGCATAGCCGACATGATGGCTCAGGACTGGATGCATGGTGTTGATCTGAAGACACTCCGTCGCGATGACAAGCTGGTTCCTCAGGGCCCCGACGTGATGGTGAAACCGGGCGACATTCTAGAACTTGTCGGTCATAAGAAAGACATAAGCCGCGCTGCCGACAAGCTCGGTTATGCCGATGTGCCTTCGCTTGCAACCGACTTTGTTTTCGTTGGTCTGGGTGTGTTGCTCGGCGGCTTGCTCGGCATGATAGCATTTAAGTTCGGCAGCGTTTCAGTTAGTCTTGGAACGAGCGGCGGAGCCCTGATATCAGGCCTGCTGCTGGGATGGCTCAGGTCGCGTCGCCCGGTCTACGGCGCAATTCCCAAGGCATCGCTGTGGGTGTTCAACAACCTGGGCCTGAACATGTATATCGCCGTTATCGGCATCGCTTCCGGGCCATCGTTCGTGAGTTCGTTTGAGGCTGTCGGTCCCAAGATTTTCCTTGCCGGTCTGATAGTCACGGTGGTGCCCTTGTTTATCGGCCTGATTCTCGCCTACAAGGTGTTCAAATTCCATCCCGCCATTGCGCTTGGATGCTGTGCCGGCGCGCGCAAAACCACAGCCGGCCTCGGCGCCATTCAGGAGCGCCTGGGCAGCACGGTTCCGGCCATCGGCTACACCATCACCTATGCCGTTTCAAACACATTGCTGATCATTTTCGGCATTGTGCTGGTGATGCTGATAGCCTGACGGAGGAAATTCTGAAAGATTTGACAGGTCAGTGGCGAACAATGACAGAGCCGCTGGCCTGTTGTGTTGCCAGCACAAGGATTTCGGCGATCTGCACATGGGCGGGCGCCTTGACGGCATAGACAACGGTGTCGGCAATGTCATCGGCTGTGAGCGGCTCAATGCCTTGATAAACCTTGTCGGCGCGCTCAGCATCGCCGTGAAAACGCACTTTGCTGAAGTTGGTTTCTACAAGTCCCGGCTTCACCAGAGTGACACGCAGCGGTGAGTCGACAACATCGATCCGCAGGCCGTCGGTGATGGTCTTGACGGCGGCTTTCGACGCGCAATACACACCTCCGTTGGCGTAGGCAGCGTCGCCCGCCACGCTGCCTATATTTATAATGTGGCCGCGTCGGCGCTCAAGCATTCCCGGCACTATGAGCCTTGTCATTGTCAGAAGGCCCTTGATGTTGGTGTCGATCATCGTGAGCCAGTCGGCCATGTCGCCCTCCTGCATCGGTTCGAGGCCGAGGGCCAGGCCGGCGTTATTGACCAGCACTTCGATGTCGCGCCATTCGGCGGGAATGGAATCGAGAGCAGCACGGGTCTGCTCGGCATCTCTGACGTCGAAACGCAGTGACAGGCACTCGTCGGCAGGGAGCGAGCTGAACTCGGCAAGCGCCTCGGCGTTGCGCCCCGTCACGATTATTCTGTAGCCAGCTTCATGAAGCCGCATTGCACACGCGCGTCCAATGCCCGAGGTGGCCCCGGTGATCATTGCTATCTTTTTCATGTTTCTTTTCAAATTTAAGGTTGTTTTGCGTCTTCAAAGTTAAGAAATTTTCCGGTCGCTTCGGAGTGAATCAGTGAGCGAGATAATATAATCCATCATCTCACCGGGATTTTCGCAGCCGAGCACATATTTATCGCCGTTCTTCATCCTTACGAGAAAGCAGTCGGAAGCTTTGCCGTAGAAGGCGTAGTATCGGCCTATGTCGCCCTCCTTGAATATTCCCCAGTAGCCCATGAATCCGCCGCTGCCCAACACTCTGACAGCGCCCATCGTCGGGCGGAACAGTTCAACCGATGCCACATTGCTCAGGGGAATCCTGCGCTTTTTCAGCGGGCTGCCGAGGATTATGTCGGTGTCAGTTGTGCGGAGGTAAACCGCTCCATACATCAGCGCGCTGACAATCAGTACAAGAAACACAGCAGCCACCGTTAGCAATGCAGGAGGGTTGCCGGCCGAGGCGATGCAGATGGCCAGAATCAGGCCTGTCACAAGAATTGTCAGTGTCGATGCCCCTTTGCTATATCTGACTTTCGATTTCATGGCGGTATTATTTTTCTCAAAGGTACTTACTTTTTTCAGAACGTCAAACCGGCGCCATATTGCAACAGAGGCCGCCTGTCTCAATCCGACAGACGGCCTCGGCCTAATTAAGCAGTGTTAATGAAAAATATCTTACTGTTGGTCAGGGGTGTTACCGCTGAGAGTTACGCGGGCTGCATTGTTAGAGTAAACAATGTCACGTGTGTAAGTGCCCACGATGTCGGCCAGCGGAGTGGTCGATACGTTGCCGGTAACAACGAGATTGTCGCTGGGGTAGGGATCGCCACCGGCGATGAACTGCGACGAACCTACAATGCCTGCTGCAAACGAGCCTTTAGCTGTGGCAGTGATCGACTTGGCATTGTTGGTGTTGTTGAGGCACTTGCCTGCATAATACCAGGTACCGACAATACCGCCTGCGCTCGATCCGCCCACAATGTCGGCGTTGTTGGTGCAGCCTTCAACGGTGACGATTTCCATAAGAGGATACGCTGTCATATTTGTCTGATAACGAATCCAGCCAACGATACCGGCTGCACCGATGCTGCTGCCGTTGTTGATAACCTTACCATTGTTCACGCAGCCTGAGATAACGCCTGAGCTGTAGATACCGCCTGCAATACCTGCTACAGAGTTATTGTTGGCGGTGATTGTGCCGCTGTTGGTGCAGTCCTTGATATCGGCTGCGCTGAGACCTACGATGCCGCCTGCACAGACATTACCGGCGGTAATATCTCCTGTGTTGTGGCAGTTTTCAATGAGCATGCGGCCTTCGGTAGAGTTGTAGTAGGCAGCGCCGACAATACCGCCGGCATTTCCTTTGGTCGAGGTGATGTTAGCCGCGTTTTTGCAGTTGCTGATTGTGCCGGTGCGCATCATGCGGGCTACAAGACCTGCAGCTTCCACAGCCTGGATGTTACCGCTGAGAATGTTGACATTGTCAACTGTAGCACCTTCAACAACAAGGCCTACTGCACCAACCTGTTCGGCTTCGCCGCCATTGATGGTGAGGTTTTCGAAGTTGATGTTCTTGATGGCCGAGTTGGCGCCCGAAACTGTGGTGAACACAGCGGCTACGCCTTCGGCGGGAATGCCGGTGGCATCGACATTTACGTTAGAGATGGTGTGGCCCTGGCCGTCGATAACGCCGGTAAAGCCTTTGTCGTTAAGCAGACCGCTTGATTTGCGCTGATATGCGTTGCCAACCGGTGTGAAGGGCTTGCCGTTCATGTCGAGGTCCTTAGCGAGGAGAACGGTGTAACCTTCGGGGAACTTGTCTTCGTTAACCATCTGGGCGAGACCTGCGAGATCGCTGCCTTCGCCTACGGTTACGGTCTTGGCAACGTCGTCAACAGCGGGAGCTGTTACGGTTGTGCCATCCCAGGGAACGAGCGAGTTGTTGAGGTCGCCGGTAAAGTCGGGGCTGATCACAACGTTGAACTCTGTGGGGTTGGTGAGCAGCGCGCCGTAGATGTTGGTGCGGTAGTTGGGCTTTGCAACAACCGAGTTAACTTCCACAGCCTCGAAATTATCGCTGAAGCTGAGGGTGCAGTTGTTGAGAGTACCCTCGGTGTTGACCAGCAGATAGTTCATGGCAACGAGGTTGTAGCCGGCAACGGGGAAAGTCACGGCATCAGCGTCGTCAAGTCCGTTGGGATAGAGAGTGTTGATCACCTTGGCTGTGAACACGGTGGGATCCGAAACCTGCTCGCCGGTCACGGTGCGGTTGAGGGCATCGTAAGTGGTGTAGAGGCCGCCGCTCACGGTTACGGTGGCGCTGAGAGTGCTGTTATAATATGTTGCTACAGTGGGCTCGGTGAGATCGTTCGTACCCCAGTTGAGCTGGGCGAACGGACGGGTGAGCTCAACGGCATCTGAAACAGCGTTGCCGCCGGTCACTTCAACAGAAACTCCGGTGAAGGCATCGGCGTTGACATCGTTGGTCTGATCAGCGATGTTGTCGTAGTTAACGGTCATCACACCTTCGTCAAAGGTGAGGGCGCCGTCGGTGCCATAGTTGTCGGCATTGCAAGCGAAGAACACAACCTTGTAGGTCTTGCCCTTACCGAGGTTGAGGGTAACCTGCTGGTTGGTGTTGTCGTTGGCGAAGGGAGCTGCTCCGAACAGAGTCTGGTAGTCCTGAGTGGCGACAGCCTCGGTGGAGGTGCCGTTAACCTCATAGATTGTCCACATCAGCTTGTTCATGGTGCCGCGGGTTTTGTCGCCCAGCGTTGCACGGCTGGCCATGTTGCCGGGGAGTGTCACGGTGAACACTGCATCGCCTTCCATGGTGGCGCCAACCGGCTCCTCAGAGGAGCACGATGCCAGCGCGAACGCGCCAACCACCATTGCGGGATAAAGAAGTTTTTTCATAATCGCACTATAATTAAAGTTGTAAATTTAGATTATACAAAATGCAAAATTATATATAAATATAGAGGTAGCAACCCCCCCCCGAATTTTAACAGATATTAACTGAATCGAGATCTTTTCTGATGCCTGTCTTCTCTTGAACCGGTTGACCGACGCGCTGAAGGCTTCCGAACCGATTGTCGGTATTGCCGTCCGGAGAGCTGCACATAACTTGACGCAGTTGTGGGAAATATAATGATTTTTGCCTAACTTTGCACGCAATTTTTAATCATCAGGTATGCAGAACATCCGAAACATCGCTATCATTGCTCACGTTGACCATGGCAAGACCACTCTCGTTGACAAAATGCTGATGGCCGGCAATCTTTTTCGTGAGAATCAGGAGACCGGCGAGTTAATGCTCGACAACAACGATCTGGAGCGTGAACGAGGGATAACGATTCTGTCGAAAAACGTGTCGATCAACTACAAAGGATGTAAGATCAACATTATCGACACTCCGGGACACGCCGACTTCGGTGGCGAGGTGGAGCGTGTGCTCAACATGGCCGACGGATGTCTTCTGCTGGTGGATGCTTTCGAGGGCCCGATGCCTCAGACGCGCTTCGTGCTCCAGAAGGCCATACAGATGGGGCTCAAGCCGGTGCTGGTGATCAACAAGGTTGACAAGCCCAACTGCCGTCCCGACGAGGTGCAGGAGATGGTGTTCGACCTGATGTTCTCGCTCAATGCCACCGAGGAGCAGCTGGACT
>CAZKXM010000034.1:0-19020 GCA_964556785.1 uncultured Bacteroides sp.
CATTCTCCCTGTAGCCAAGGACTATAAACGCATTGGCGAAGGCGACACAGGGCTCAACACCGGCGGCATGGGAGCCGTGAGCCCCGTTGCGTTTGCCGATGCCCTGTTCATGGAGAAGGTGGAGAACCGCATTGTCCGGCCAACGGTAGAGGGCCTGGTGAAGGACGGTATCGACTACCGCGGCTTCATTTTCTTAGGGCTGATCAACGTTGACGGCAACCCGATGGTGATCGAATACAACGTGCGCATGGGCGACCCTGAGACAGAGGTCGTTATGCTCCGCATTGACTCCGACCTCGTCGAGCTGATGCTTGCCGCCGCAAAAGGGCGTCTGGGCAACCTGAGGCTTGACATCTCGCCCCGGGCGGCTGCCACGGTGATGACCGTGAGCGAGGGCTATCCCGGGTCCTACCCCAAAGGCCGTGTGATCAGCCTTCCGGACAATGTGGCTCCCGACACCATAATTTTTCATGCCGGTACGGCCCGCAATGATCAGGGGCAACTCGTCACTTCAGGCGGTCGCGTGATCACAGTCAGCGCCCTTGCCGACACACCCTCCGAAGCACTCGATCGCGCCTACGCTACGGCCGATCTTATCGATTTTGAAGGGAAATACCTTCGCCGCGACATTGGTCGCGATCTCCTCAACCTCTCCAAGCCCTGACCACTCGCGAGAAACATATAGCAGCATTCATTCTGTCGCGCCCGATGGCGGTGATTCTCGCCATCGCGGCCGGGATCGCAGCCATGCTGTCGTGGTCGGCCGGCGATGAGGTGATGACCTTTCCCTCCGACCGCGGCCCCGCCCTGCCCTCGCCCAACCTTTGGTTTGAAGCAGGGTCGGCAGCCTCGTTCGGAATCAATGCCCTGATTCTGCTGATCAGCTGCGGCACAATGATCTTCATAAACGGCCGCTACAACATTCTGCGCGGGTTCTCGGTGTCATTCGCCGGACTGTTCCTGCTGATGACGGCAGCCACTCCGGGGATCGCCACAGTTTTTCAGGGAGGCTCGCTTCTGGCCCTCGCCGCGCTGCTCGGAACGTTGCTGTTCTTCACCATCTACAACGCTCCCAAACGCGGCTCAAAACGAGTGTTTCTAACCTTTTTCCTCATCACGGCCGGAGCATTGACCCAGTATGGCTTCCTGATTCTCCTGCCGGTGTTTCTGATCGGGATGGGGCAGATGCGCGTACTGCGTTTCCGCGATCTGGTGGCCGCAGGGATCGGAGTGATTGCGCCACTCTGGCTCTGGTGGGCTTTCTCTCCCGGTTTTCCATCACTCCATGCCCCCGAATTTGATAATCCTTTCGCCCCGCTCACTCTGATCGAGCGGATACGGTTTCTGGCCACCGTCGGAGTTACACTTCTGACCGGATTCCTGCTCGGAGGCTACAACATGGTGAAAGTTTACAGTTACAACGCCAAAGCCCGCGCACTCAACGGCCTGCTGGCTGTTACAGGCGTGGCCACGGGAATAGCGGCAATAGCCAACTGGAGCAACATGGCTTTCTATGTCACCCTGCTCAACGTCTGTGTGGCGTTTCAGGCCGGACATTTTCTCAATCTAAACATCAACAACCGCACGGGTTATATTTCGACACTCGTCCTGGTTGTGCTCTATGGCGGACTATGGCTCTGGAATCTGACCGCATGAAAGTTATTGTTGAAAACCGCATTCCGTTTCTGCTCGAAAGGCTCGAAGCAATCCCCGGCATAACAGCCGTGAGTCTACCTGCAGATGAGATCACGCCTGACAGCGTGGCCGACGCCGATGCGATGTTTGTCAGAACACGCACTCAGTGCGGCCCTGAGCTGCTCGCCGGATCGAATGTGAGATTCATAGCTTCGGCAACCATCGGAACCGACCATATCGACACACAATGGTGTGAGAATCAGGGAATCAAGGTGGTGAACGCTCCCGGATGCAATGCTCCGGCCGTGGCCCAATGGGTGTTTGCGGCAGCTGAGGCCATGGCCGACAAACCGCTTGACGAGCTGACAATAGGAGTTGTCGGCGTAGGCCATGTGGGGGGCATCGTGAGCCGCCACGCCCGCAATCTGGGCATGAACGTTCTTGAATGTGATCCGCCGCGTGGATTGCCTCTGAGCCTTGAGCAAGTTGCTGCCGAAGCCGATATCCTGACGTTTCACACTCCCCTCACCCGTCAGGGCGACCATCCCACCTACCATCTGCTCAACGCCGACGTGCTCTCGATAATGAAGCCCGGAGCCATCGTGATGAATGCGGCCCGTGGGGCGGTTGCCGACACAGGCGCGCTCGTCAATGCCATCAGTCAAAAGGGCTTGCGGGCGGCAATTGACTGCTGGGAGGGTGAACCGCTGATCGACCGCACGCTGCTTACGGCGGCTGAGATTGCCACTCCCCACATAGCCGGCTATTCACTTCAGGGCAAGCAAAGGGCCTCGCTGATGGTGCTCAACGAATTCCGCAGTTTCATCGGTTTGCCCCCGATATCCGATCCTTCCATAAAAGGCGACCGCAACGCCGTTTACGACATAATGGCCGACACCCACGCGCTGCGCTCCGCCCCCGGCGACTTCGAGAAGCTACGCAACAATTACACACTCCGCACCGAAAACATCCTTCTTCAATGAAAATAGCACTCATAGGTTACGGCAAGATGGGACATGCTATTGAACGCATAGCCCTGTCGCGCGGCCACGAAATCGTGGCACGGATTGATATCGATAACCGCGCTGACTTTGATTCAGCGGCTTTCAGAAGCGCCGACGTGGCTATCGAATTCACAACCCCTGCAACGGCGTTCGACAATTGCCGGGAGGCGCTTCTGCGCGGTGTGCCAACCGTTTGCGGCACAACTGCCTGGACAGCCCGGCTGCCTGAAATCGAGAAACTTGTTGAAGATACAGAGGGCCGTTTCTTCTGGACCTCCAACTTTTCGCTTGGCGTTAACATTTTCTTCGAAATCAACCGTAAGCTGGCTCGGATCATGAACCGTTTTCCCGCTTACTCGCCCTCGATGACCGAGATCCATCACATTCACAAACTCGACCACCCGAGCGGCACGGCCGTGAGTCTGGCCAACGACATGATCGATGAGGTTGAGCGCCTTGACCGATGGACGGAAACTCCCGGTGGCCCGGGCGAGCTTCCTATCAGCCATGAGCGTGAAGGAGAGGTGCCCGGAACACATATTATCCGCTGGGATTCCGAAGTCGATACGATTACTTTGGAGCATCGCGCCAAGTCGCGCGACGGATTTGCCCTCGGTGCCGTGATTGCCGCCGAATGGCTCCCCACGGCTGCCCCCGGCATGCACAAAATGTCGGAACTCCTTGCCGCATTCTAATCACGCACGAAGATGTCAGGAGTGTCACACCGCAGAAATATCGCCGCTGCCGCCATTCCGGTGGCTGTGGGGATTTACTACGCTCTTGTCACCGCGCTATCGCCGCTCACAGGCGACGACATGCGCTTTCTCTTCGATTGGAATCTCTACAGCGACGGCGGCACATCGACGTTTCTAACAACACTGTCGCGCTTCGTGACCTACATGCGCGATTTCGATAATGCGCGTCTCTGCAATGTGTTCGCCTTCATTGCCCTAAGCTGCCTGCCGCGATGGCTCACGGGTGTGATTCTGGGAACGTGCGCAGCCATTATCGTGAGAGTGGGCACACGCCTGAGTGGCCGGCTGGACGCTTCATCGCTCTTGATCTTCTCGGCATGCCTCATCCTGCTGATGCCCTGGCGCAACGACGGCCTCTCGACGGTGATCTGCTTCAACATCCTCGTCACGTCGGCTCTGACACTGTGCTTCCTGCGGCTTATTACCGTGTCGGGGCGCCTGACGCCTGTTCAGCTGATCCCGGCGGCTCTGCTGAGCCTGGTTGCCGGCGGGGTACATGAGGCATATTCTGTCACCGCATTCATAGTTGCAGCGCTTTACGGTTACCGCAACCGGCTGTTCCGCAACCGCGGGTTCCTGATTTTAATGACAATATTTCTGGCAGGGGTGGCATGGGTGTGTTCAAGCCGCGGAATAATAAGCCGCGCAGGCAACTCCGACGGCTCGGCCGGGGCATCGGTCTTCGGACTGATGACCATGACACTTCCGCTCGCACTGCTGTGCATCACTATCCCGGTAGCGCTTCTGAAATCACGTTCTTTCAAATTGTTGGCCTCACTGCCGATGCTCTTGCCCTTAGGGGCGGCGATTGTGGCCGGGACGGCGGTTGCTGTTGTGTCAGGACTGGCCAATCCCCGGGCATGGTGGGTACCCGATCTTTACGCCACTGTTCTTCTGACAGGACTTCTTAGCCAACTACGCATGCCGGGGAAACTGCTCGTGCCACTGCTCTTAGTGTTCTGTCCGGCAATGATTGTGGTTCAATACAAATCGTGGAACCTCCATGCGTCACTCCGTAAAATGGTTGACACTTCGCCAGCGGGAACGGTTTATCAGGACTATCAGGTGGGATCACGAATGTTCTTGCTCCTGCAGCCGGTTACTAATGTTTGGCATGACTGGTTACACCTTTTCAGCACCAATTATGGCCGTAAGGATGGACGGATTGAGGCTGTGGTGCCGGCAGTTTTTGCACGGATCGACAGCGCCCAGAGCCGCGCCATAAATCTTCGCTGCAATCCGGGCCCCGGCTTCGTGCCGGCCGACAGGAGCGCCGGATGGTGGCAGATAGGAGGCGAGGTTGTGGGCCCAGACAGCGTCATGACGTTCCGCAACTGGAACGGTGAAGTGACCGACGTAACCGTTAGCCCTCAGCTGATCGACATTCAGTGGCCCGACGGAGAGTGCATGAAAAATGTCGAGGCTCACGCGCAGCGCTTCGTGACTGTTGACGGCGACACGCTGCTCCACATCCGCCCGCTCAAGCGACTTCGCCCCGGTCCTTATCACTCTGTATCACCCTCATCCGCACGCTCACAATGAATTCCGCCCGGCAAAACCGCCACATAGCGCTGCTCACCCTGTGCGTGGGGCTCTATTACGGAGTGTTCGCCTACTTTACTCCTGTAATGGGCGACAGCCTGCTGTTTCTCAACGAGATCCGCCAATACAGCGGAAGCGCCGGCGGCTTCGACTTTGAAGGCTGGTGGCGGTTTATGGAATATATGCGGCAAACCGACAACTGCCGTCTCGACAACGCCGTTTGCGCGGCTGTGATAGCTATCGACAATCGCATCATTACGGCCGTTACATGCGCGCTGACAGCGATGCTGCTGAGTTTGGGAGCGTGGCTCCTGTTCAGGCGCAATTTGCGAGCCACGGCTCTGTTTCTTGCCGTGGTGGTGTTTCTCTTTCCGTGGCGCGAGGCCACGATGGCTTTCTGCAACTACATGAACACCATGCTCCCGGCGGCACTGACGCTGGTGTTCATCAGCGTGTTTCTAAACTCACGTCGCCGCATTCTGTTGACAGCAGTTATAGCGCTCCTTGCCGGCGCTGTGCACGAGGGTTACGGCGCAGCGACTCTCGGAGGTATCGCACTTTATGCAATTGCCAGAAAAGGGCGCTTTGAGGGCCGGCAATGGATTCTCATAGCAGCCTACGCGCTCGGATGGGCGTTTACGGTCACCGCACCCGGAATCTGGCTCCGGTCGCTGGAACAAGCCGGCAACGGCAGCGTGACGCTAAAAGGATTGATTACGGTTACAATGCCGATAATCCTGACGGTTGTTGCGGCGATTGTCAGATTCGGGCAGTTCCGCAAGGCGCTCAGGTCAGAGATCGGTATCATTTCTGCCGGAGCATTCTGTGTTGGCGCAGTGCTCGCCGTCAAGGCAGGGTTCGACAATCCCCGCGCAATGTGGCTGCCGGCGCTGTTCTCCACAATCCTGCTGACACTCACAGTAGCCACGGCATTGCGAAGGCTGTCGCACGGCGCACTGACCGTTGCGTCGGGGCTGACGGCGCTGTTCTGCGTCTCGCAGGTTACGTTGCAGCGAAAATATTATGCCCGCGAGGAAGTGATCGGGCAAATGATGTCGGAATCAGCTCACGGAACAGTGTTTATGGATTATGATGTCGTGATTCCGCGCTATGCCCTGATCCAGCCGGTGGCCAACCTGTGGTTTGACCGGCTCCATCTTTCGGTTACAAACACGGGCCGGAGTCATGGTGATATTTACTGCGTCGTGGCCGACACGCTTCGCAACATTACGCGCAGACAGGCGCGGGCCATCAACTCGGGCAGGAATCCGGGACGGGGATTCGAGAGAATTGACGGCAGCCAAGGATGGTGGAGCTTCGGCAAGGAGATGGTGGGTCCCGACATGGAGTTTGTGGAAACCATTCGCACGGGCGAACAGAAACCAGCTGTGGCGATGTTCACAACCCTGACAATGGAGGACACCGACGGAAACATTACAGAAGCTCCGTTCATTATCCAGAAATTTGTCACCGCTTCAGGCGACTCGCTCTGCTGGATCCACTCGACGGCGAGAGGTGTTGCCGGAAAACATTTCAGCCGGCTTACAGAAGATTTCTGACAATCCACCATCCGAGCACCACAATCAGCACCGCTTTAGGAAGCCATACGGAGCCTCTGAGGCGCTCGGCCCACTTCACCTTAGGCGGTAAGCACAACACCATCAAAAGCGGCACACAGAGCGCCAGAAGGGCGTTATAGCGTAAGGCGCCCGCTATGTCGCCATGGAGAAGGGAGTGGAGAGCACGCTGAGTGCCGCAGCCGGGGCAATCGAAGCCCGTGAGTTTATGAAACAGGCATTCGGGAAAGCCACCCTCGGCCGGGTCAAAAAAGGCATAGGCCGCCAGCATAATGCCGACGGCCGGTAATGCCATTAAAATCAATATATTGCGCTTGCTAAGCGCCTGTTTCATAATATTTGTTCGATCAGAAATTATTGAGCAGGTTCGGCATCAGATTGAGTCCGCCCCACACCGCACAGGTCAGCAAGCCGGTGATAACCGATACCAAAATCCAGTTTTTGGCAGCGTTTGAGGATTTTTCAGCTTGCTCATAACGGCCCTGATCGTAGGCTGTGTTGACTTCACAGCTCTTGATTATTGCCACGATGCCGAAAGGAATGCAACACATCACAGTGACGACGATGCTCCATGCGAGATAGTTGTCGGGGCGCGGAGGCACATATGAGCTGTTGTTCATTCCGGGTGCAAGCCGTGGCTCCTGGGGCTGGCCTGACGAAAACGAGGCCGCATATGGATCGTAACTACCGTTACCGTACTGTGGAGGACGGTTCGATGTCTGGACAAACAGGGGTGCAAGCTCAGGCACGCTACCGGCAGGAACCCAGTCGGGCATCCCTTCGGTCCACACGGGTGTCTGCGGACTGACTGAAAGTTTCGAGAGCTCGGTCATGTCGAGCGGACCGAGCTGCACTTCGTTGAGAATGATGTAGTATTTCATCTGAAATCAGAAGAACTTGGTCTCTACTCCGGTAATGTCGCTAAGCAGATTGTTGGCCAGACGGCTTGCACCGATTCTGAAATACTCGTTGTCGGCCACCCATTTCTCGCCGAGAACCTCCTTGACAATCGTGTAATACTTCACGGCATCTTCAGTAGTGGCCACACCGCCGGCTGCCTTGAAGCCAACCATGCGCTGATGCGCTTCATAGTATTCCTTGATGCACTGACACATCACATAGCAAGCCTCGAGCGATGCGCCGGGGTATTCCTTGCCGGTTGATGTCTTGAGGAAATCGGCACCGCTGTAGAGGGCCAGCACCGATGCGTTGCGGATATTTTCAGCGCTTTTCAGTGCGCCGGTCTCGAGAATCACCTTCATCAGGGCGTTGCGGCAAGAGTGTTTCATCTCCTCCAGATCGTCGCAAACGGCTTCATAGTCGTGGCTGAGGAAATCGCCCACATTGAGCACCACATCAATCTCGTCGGCGCCCGCCTCAACAGCCAGAGCAACCTCGGCCACCTTCACTTCGGGGAAGGTCTGTGACGTTGGGAAACCGCCGGCAACTGCGGCGATATCCACGGCTGAGACATCGAGCACGGTGCGCACCACAGGGACAAAATTAGGATAAACGCAGATAGCCGCCACATTGGGAAGCTCGGCATACTCATGCTCAAATGCGTTAACACGGCTGGTGAAATCGGCGACTGACCGCTCTGAATCGGTTGTCTTCAGGGTAGTGAGGTCGATCGAATTGAAAATCCGTTTGTATACTTCAGGGTTACGGTTTTCCTCAAGATGCTTCTCGAGGATCTCGTCAACTGCGGCCTTAATGGCTGCGTCGTCAGTGATAACTTTGCTTGCGCTGATAGCGTCGGTGTACTTATCTGCCATTGTTATGGATTTTTATTGTTTGAGTTTTGGATTGTTGAGATGCCGCGACGAGTCGCGCCGGGTTTTCTTCTCGAGATTGCGTCGGAAAGCATCAGTGAGGTCGACACCGGTCTGATTGGCGATCGCTATCGTCACCCACAGCAGATCGGCGAGTTCGTCGGCAAGATCGGAATTTTCGCCGGGTTTGAACGACTGATCGCCATAGCGGCGCGCCATGATCCGCGCAACCTCTCCCGTTTCCTCGGCAAGTACAGCCATGTTGGTAAGAGGGGAGAAATAGCGCACGCCCACCGTGGTGATCCACTCGTCGACAATCTTCTGGGCATCACTCAGTGTGACAGGCTTGACTTCAGACATCATATCAGTTCCAAAGATAAGCATATCGCATAAAATAAACCACTGTTACGGCAAAAAAGTTGCCGGGCTATGCCGCGACTCATTCACGCAGGCGCGAATCAATGACGATTGTAACGGGGCCGTCGTTGAGAATCTCAACCTGCATGTCGGCTCCGAACACACCCCGCAGGGTTGGCCTGCCGAGATGTTCGGCGCAGGCGTCGCAATATAGTTCATAGAGAGGAACGGCAAGGTCGTGGCCGGCGGCACGGATATAGCTCGGCCGGTTCCCTTTGCGGGTCGAAGCCGTGAGCGTGAACTGGCTCACGGCGAGTATCCGGCCATCTACATCCTTGACCGACAGGTTCATCACGCCGTCAGAGTCGTTGAATATCCGCAAGCCTGCTGTTTTTGCTGCCAACCAGCGAGCATCGTCCTCTGTATCACCGTTTTCCACGCCTACGAGCACCAGCAATCCACTCTCTATTTCAGAATGGACCGTGCCGTTGATCGAAACTGAGGCTCTCTGCACTCTCTGGATTATTATCCTCATATTCAGAACTTTGTCAAGTCTTGTTATTCTTCTGACGGATCGGTTACATGAAGTGCACTGTAAACAACCGATGCCCGGGCCGGTCCCACCACTTTGGCAATCGCATCGAGATCCGCCTCGCGAATGCGCTTCACGCTCTTGAAATGGCGCAGCAAAGCTGTCCGAGTCTTTTCGCCAACCCCCTTGATCGAATCGAGAGCCGACACTGTCTGGCCCTTGCTACGCCGGTTGCGATGGTGCGTGATTCCGAAGCGGTGTGCCTCATCGCGCAAATGCTGTACAACGCGGAGCGTCTCCGAATTTTTGTCGATATAGAGAGGCACACTGTCGCCGGGGAAATATATCTCCTCAAGACGTTTTGCGATGCCCACAACAGCTATCGTGCCACGCAGGCCTATGCTCTCCAGCGCCTCAACAGCGGCACTCAGCTGGCCCTTGCCACCGTCTACAACAATGAGCTGCGGCAAGCCCTGACCCTCCTCCATAAGCCTGGTGTAGCGGCGGGTGAGCACCTCCTTCATCGAGGCGAAGTCGTCGGGGCCCTCCACGGTCTTGATGTTGAAATGGCGATAGTCGCGCTTGGAAGGCTTGCCGTTGCGAAACACAACACACGAAGCTACAGGATTGGTTCCTTGAATATTGGAGTTGTCGAAGCACTCAATATGGCGCGGGAATTCCTTTAGCCTGAAATCCTCCATCATACGCTGCATCAGCCGGTCGGTGCGCTGCTCTGGATTAGCGCGCTCCATGTGTTTGAGCATATCGATCTTGAACTGGCGCGCATTGCGCTCCGACACCTCAAGCAGCTTGGCTTTGTCACCCCGCTGCGGAATGGTGAACGTTACACCATCGAATTCCATGTCGGGCATAGCAGCAACTACAACCTCATGGAAGTTGGTCTTTAGCTTTGTCGCTATCTCATTGATAGCCAATGAAAGAAGTGTTGAGATCGGTTCGTCGAGACGACGTTTGTAATGCAGTGTCAAGCTCTTAACCACAGCGCCGTGTCGAACATGCATATAATTGATAAACACGTCTTTATCATCATCGTCAACTCCAAACACGTCGATTTCCTCTATCGTCTGGCTCACAATGACGCTCTTGGCCTGATAGCGCGCAATCAGATCATATTTAATCTTCAGATCCTGCGCCTCCTCAAATCTCAGCTCGGCTGAGAGACGGGCCATTTCATCACGAAGAAACTGCATCAGCTCGGCAGTGTCGCCGCGGAGTATCTGCTTCACGCGTTCAATCTGACGGGCATACTCCTCAATCGATACCATTCCAACGCAGCAACCTCCGCACCGCTTCATGTGATATTCGAGGCATAACCGGCCTTTTCCTTTTGCGATATAATCGGGCGTTATCTGATGGCGGCACGAGCGGAGAGGATAGAGATCGCGAACAAGATCGAGGACGGTGCGCGCAACTGCCGTGTTGGTGTAAGGGCCATAGTATTTCGAGCCGTCCTTCACGCGCTGGCGCGTCATGAACACCCTGGGATATGGTTCGTTCGTCACTACAATCCAGGGATAGGTCTTGTCGTCCTTGAGCAAAACATTGTAACGCGGCTGATACTCCTTGATCATCGAGGCCTCGAGATTGAGGGCATCCTGCTCTGTCGGCACAACGATATAGGTCATGTCGGCAATGGCTCGCACAAGGAGATTGGTGCGGAGCGAGTCGTGCGTGCGGTTGAAATATGACGACACCCGCCGCTTGAGGTTCTTGGCCTTACCGACGTAGATCACCGTCTCCTGAGAGTCATAGTAGGTGTAGACACCGGGGGTGTCAGGGAGAATTGCTATCTTCTCCCTGAGATAATCAGACTTTTGGTGCTTTGCCAAGAGATCAGTAAGTGATCAGCGAAGTCACCTCAGCCTCGGCAGGGAGATTGGCGCGCCCTCCGAGCGAAGCGAGTTCGATAATGAAGCTGATATAAATTTTCTTGGGATTCATGCTTTTGACGAGTTCATAGGCGGCAGCCATTGTGCCACCGGTTGCCAGCACATCGTCATGAATCACTACAATATCGTCGGGCGTAATCGCGTCGCGGTGAATTTCGATGGTGTCGGTGCCATATTCTTTCTGATATGTTGCCTTGACCGTGTCGGCAGGCAGCTTGCCCGGCTTGCGAACAGGCACAAAACCAGCGCCGAGCTCAAAGGCAAGGATCGAGCCGCCGATAAAGCCGCGGCTTTCAATGCCCACAACCTTTGTCACACCCTTTCCACGATAAAGTTCCGAGAGGTCCCAACCGATAATGTGCAGCGCACGGTTGTCCTTAAAGGCTGTGGTAAGATCCTTGAAGAGCACACCCTTCGAGGGGAAGTCTTCAACGTCGCGGATTTTCTTCTTAATATATTCCATAATGAAAAGATTAAAGTTTCGCTAAAGCTTGAAATTTTGTTCCACGTGGAACAATTAAAGTTTATCTTCCTAAAAGCAAAAGGAGTATGGAGATGTCGGCAGGGGACACTCCGGGTATTCTTGAAGCCTGACCGATTGTCTCAGGCTTGATTTTGGAGAGCTTCTGCCTTGCCTCAGTCGAAAGCGCTTTGATGGCTGCATAGTCGAGTCTGCCTTGCAGAGGCACATCCTCAAGGCGTAGCATCTTGTCGGCGAGCTGCTGCTCGCGCTCTATATAACCCTTGTATTTGATTCTAACTTCCACAACCTCTATTATCTCGTCAAACCTATCGAGAGGTAGGTTCTGAACAAGCCAGGTCTCCAACTCGGGGAGATGTTGCGCGAGCAATTTGACTGTTAGTTGCGGCCGTGTAATAAGATCATACAGTTTAACGCTTTGGCGCAACGGCGAAGACTCAACCTGAGCGAGCAGATCCCCTACCTGATCGGGACGAACGGAAAGTGATTTTGCAAACTCAACGAAACGGTTCACAGTCTCATATTTCTGTTCCATCAGCCGCAGCCTCTCATCGGTAGCAAGACCAATGCTGTGGCCAATCGGGGTGAGTCGCTCATCGGCATTGTCTTGTCTGAGCAGAATCCGATATTCGGCCCGAGAGGTAAACATTCTGTATGGTTCGTCAACCCCTTTGGTGACGAGATCGTCGATCAAAACTCCGATATATGCCTGGTCTCTGCCAAGAGTAAGGGCAGGTTGGTCAAGGCATCGGCGCGCTGCGTTGATCCCGGCAAGCAAGCCCTGCCCGGCCGCCTCCTCATATCCTGTGGTTCCGTTCACCTGACCTGCAAGATAGAGATTGCCCACTATCTTACTTTCCAGCGAATGCTTCAGCTGAGTAGGATCAAAGAAGTCGTACTCTATCGCATAACCAGGACGGTAAATACTGACATTTTCAAGACCCTTTACAGTCTGCAACGCCCGAATCTGTATATCGACTGGCAGCGACGAGGAGAAGCCGTTCAGATAAAATTCGTTGGTTGTTTCACCTTCAGGTTCAAGAAAAAGCTGGTGTTCCTGCTTGTCGGCAAAGGTGACGATCTTTGTCTCGATACTGGGACAGTAACGGGGGCCGATCGACTGTATCTGTCCGTTATATAGCGGCGACTCCGGCAATCCTTCGCGAAGAATCCGGTGCGTTTCAGGATTAGTGTAAGTAATGTAGCATCCTCTCTGTCTGAGTCTCGATTGTTCACCGGGAAGAAACGAAAAATGGTGAAAATCCTCATCGCCCTCCTGTAAGGTGGTTTTACTCCAGTCAACCGAACGTCCGTCGATACGCACAGGCGTACCTGTTTTCATACGGTCAACCTTAACACCAAGACTACAGAGCTGCTCGGCAATACCGGTTGATGCCGGTTCGGCAACGCGACCACCTTCGATTTTGAGTCGGCCAATATGCATCAGCCCGTTAAGGAAAGTTCCGGCTGTAAGGATCACAGTTTTTGACCGGAACTCCATGCCGAGGGCAGTACGCACACCGGAAACTTCTCCATCATTTATGATTAAGGAAGTGACACTGTCCTGCCACAGCGAGAGATTGTCGGTGTGTTCGAGAATGTCGCGCCACTCAGCCGAAAACCGCATTCTGTCACTCTGAGCCCGCGGACTCCACACAGCAGGCCCCTTGGAACGGTTGAGCATCCTGAACTGGATAGACGTTCGGTCTGTAACTATTCCTGTCATTCCTCCCAAAGCATCGATCTCTTTGACTATCTGCCCTTTAGCAATACCGCCAATAGCCGGATTACAGCTCATCTGCGCAATCTTGTTCATGTCGATGGTGATCAACAGAACCGACACACCTATCCGCGCTGCCGCATGGGCAGCCTCGCATCCGGCATGACCGGCACCGATCACAATAACATCGTAGTCAAACTTCATTGTCACAGTTTTTTATTCAAGAGATCAAGAGCCTGATTCTCATGCTGTTCCATCACCTCTCGCTCGCCGGGACCTTTGTCGTTGATTCCGCAAAGATGCAGAACTCCGTGAACGATCACCCTATGCAATTCCTCATCGTAGGGGCGCAGAGACACGGTGTCGGCATTCGACCTGACGGTGTCGAGCGAAATAAACATATCTCCGCTGATGCGACGCCCCAGGGTGTTGTCAAACGTTATAATGTCTGTAAAATAGTCATGGCTCAGAAACTCGCGGTTAACCTCGATGATTGTCGGATCGTCGCAAAAGATATAGGTGAGCGGACCCATGATTTTTCCATGAGCCTGCGCCACCGCCTCCAGCCATCGCTCAATCTTGGCGAGATCAAGATCAGGCATCGCGACATTGCCTCGTGTGAGCCATTGCAATCGGGACATAGCAGGTGAAATTACACGCAAAAATACGAAAATTTCGCATTCGGCAAAATCAGTACGATTCCTGAATTTATCTGCTCAAAAACTCGCACACAAAAAATCGACTCTTTCAGATTGTCTGTTAGCAACTTAAGGGGCGCCTACCCTGTCTGAGAATTCAATAATCAGGTAATTACGGAGAGGCGCACGCAAAAATCAATTTCTAAATTGCTAAAAAATTGTAAATTTGCCATATGTTGAAATCATTTCTTTCAGTGACCGCCATGGTCACGCTTTCGGCCGGAGTCATCGCCCAGGAGACTATCAACACTCCCGGCGCAAGTGTCACATCCCCGCAGATCGTTAACGACAGCACTGTCACAATCCGGATCTTCGCACCTCAGGCCCGGCACGCATCTGTTGTGGGAGACCTCAACGGTGAGATGGCTCGCGATTCAGAAGGAGTATGGAGCGCAACCTTCAGTTCTCTCCCACCGGAGCTCTACTGCTATGCCATCGAGATCGACGGAGTGAGATTAAACGACCCGAGCAATGTTCACCGTGTGCGCGACATTGCCACCGTAAGCGATTATTTCATTTTACCGGGCGACACTGCGCTACCCTACACCGTCAACCCTTCCACCGCACACGGGACAGTCAGCAAAGTGTGGTATCCCTCACCAGCGACCGGCACATCCCGCCGCCTGACAGTCTACACCCCGTCCGGATATGAACAGAATCCTTCTGCCCCCTACCCTGTCCTCTATCTGCTCCACGGCACCGGCGGAGATGAAAATTCATGGGGCGAGCTCGGGCGTGCCACCCAGATCCTCGATAATCTGATAGCAGAGGGCAAAGCCAGGCCGATGATCGTAGTGATGCCTAACGCCAACATGACCGAGCAAGCAGCTCCCGGTGAAAGCCCCAGAGGCCTCGTTACGCCGGATGCGAAGCTCAGCGCGCTATTGCCCGGCATGTTCGAAGAAACATTTGACGAGATCGTCAGCTTCACCGACAGCACATACCGAACCATCCCGACTGCCGACAATAGAGCCGTAGCGGGACTGTCGCGCGGTGGCCTCCACACACTCGGCATAGCCCTGCTCAGGCCTGACGATTTCGGTTATCTCGGAATGTTTTCGGCAGCCATTGGAACCGATGCAGAGAAAGCCTCAGCGCCCTATCGTGACCTTGACAACCGTCTGGTGCGTCTTGCCAATTCAGATCCACAGATTGTGATAGCCATCGGCAACGATGATTTTCTTTACGAGAACAATGTTGAATTCCGCAAGCGTCTCGACGATCTTGGCATATCCTACACCTACATTGAATCAGAAGGCGGCCACTCCTGGAGAAACTGGCGAAAATATCTGACGCGCCTTCTCCCCTCCCTTTTCAGAAATAATCAATAACAAATAAACTCCATCCTCTATGAAACGTTTCGCACTCGCAGTTCTTGCTTTCGCAGCATCTATGCCTCTTTGGTCAGCAACAATAGCAAAAGGTGAAATTGCAGCCGATGCGGGCATCGGTGTCGGCGCAATGTCGGCCGGCGGCTCCACCGGGGCATTCACCCAACGTCTGGCCATCGAGACAGGTATCTGGGAATTCAACATGCTCAACTCCGACTGGACAATGACCCTCGGCTTTCAGTTTAACAACGGTGTCCACCGTTCAAGCGTCATTTCAGCCGATATCTTCAACCCGGCCAACCAGTCGAAGTTTACATACGTCCACGACGACCTTACGATGATGCCCACCGTGTCGATCCATCACGGATTTGCCGACAATCTCGACGCATACGCCACGTTCGGCATGGGCCTTGGTCTGATAAACTTCAAGGAAAGCGTCGACGGATGGTCGCGCGGCAATACAACCGCCTCATTCGCAATGGCCCTGAATCTGGGCGCACGCTACTGGTTCAACCGCAACTGGGCCGCAAACGCGCAATTCGGTCTCGTCAGCGCCACCTGGAAACACAGCTACGGATCTTACAACATTCTCTCGGTCGGCGTCACCTACCGCTTCTGAGCCGCTTTCAGAGTAAACTGTCGAGGCCGTTCAAGCGTTGAAAACCTGTCACCCTCATCAAATCTTCATGACTCCCGAACAACTCAGCATCTACTGCACCAACACCGGCAGCTACATCGACATTAACGGAGGCGAAACTCTCGCCGACATTTTCAACCGTCTCGATCCGAAGCCGGCGTTTAATCCGATATGCGCACGGGTAAACAACAAGACCGAGTGGCTCGGCTTCAGGGTTTACAGCCCCAAACAGGTTGAGTTTCTCAGCTCATCGACCCCGAGCGGCCACAGAGTGTATGTCAGATCGCTCTGCATGCTTCTTTACAAAGCGCTCAGCGACTGCTATCCCGGCACCCGTCTTAGGATCGAGCACTCCGTGAGCCGCGGCTACTATTGCCGGCTGTTTAAGGGTGCTGAAGCCACCCCCGAAGTGATCGAACGGCTGCGAACCCGCATGAAGGAGCTCATTGACGCCGACATTCCTTTCGAGCGTCACGAACGCCTGACAAAAGATGCCATCGAAATCTTCAAGGCACAGGGCCTGAACGACAAAGTGCGCCTGCTCCGAAGCGTACACAATCTCTACACCGCCTATTATAGCCTCGGTGATCTCTGCGACAGCTACTACGGATGTCTCGCTCCCTCAACCGGACATCTGCGCGGCTTCGATCTTCGCCCCTACAAGGCCGGATTCCTGCTCCTTGGCCACGATCCGCAAAACCCCATGGTGGCCCAGACACCGTCAGTCCAGGAGAAGATGTATGCCGCCTTTACCGACTATCTGCGGTTCAATCAGGTGATCGGTGTCAGAAACGTAGGGGAGCAGAACATCGCCGTTGAAGAAGGCCGTAGCGCCACCCTGATCAATGTGGCAGAGGCGCTGCATGTGAAACACATCGGCATCATTGCCGACAAGATCACCGAACGATTCAACAATGGCGGCGCAAGGATAGTCCTCATTGCCGGGCCGTCGTCGTCAGGGAAAACCACCTTCACCAAGCGGCTCGGCGTGCAGCTGCTGTGCAACCTGCTCGAGCCCAAGATGATTTCGCTCGACGACTATTTCATAAACCGCGACCTCACCCCCCGCGATGAAGACGGTGACTACGACTTCGAATCGCTCTATGCCCTTGATCTCGAGCAGTTCAACACCGATCTCAACCGTCTCATTGCAGGCGAGGAAGTGGAATTGCCATCATATAATTTCGAGCGCGGCATGCGCGAATACCGGGGCAACCGGATCCATCTCAACGACAACTCCATTCTTCTGATCGAAGGGATCCATGGCCTGAATCCGGAGCTCACCGCCGGCGTTGACGAGAAGATGAAATACCGTGTCTATGTATCGGCCCTGACCACTCTTGCCATCGACGATCATTCATGGGTGCCCACAACTGATAACCGCCTGCTGCGCCGAATTATCCGCGACCATAAGTACCGCGGAGTCAACGCAACCGAAACCATTCGCCGCTGGCCGAGTGTGCGCCGCGGTGAGGAGCGATGGATTTTCCCCTACCAGGAGAATGCCGACTCGATGTTCAACTCGTCGCTCATTTTTGAACTCGCCGTGATGAAGGACTATGCCGAAGACCTTCTCCGGAATGTGCCTCACGACATCCCCGAGTATGGCGAAGCATGGCGACTGCGCTCGTTCCTGAGCTATTTCACATCGATCGAGCCCGACATGATTCCTCCCACAAGCCTTCTGCGCGAATTTCTCGGCGGAAGCTCGTTCCATTATTGAATCCTCAATGATCAGACGCATACAAAAGAGCGGCCGCACCGAATCAGGGCGACCGCTCTTTAATTATGTCAAGCCGGCTATCGGTCGCCGGCTATCGACTATCAGTTGTTGGAAGGAGTTTCAACCTTCTTCACCTCTACGTCAAACACCAGAGTGTCGTTCGGGCCGATCGATCCGTCGGGAGTGCCGTCAACACCATAGGCCAGATCGCCGGGGATGTAGAGAATATAATGAGCTCCCTCGTTCATCATCTGGAGGCCTTCACCGAAGCCGGGAATAACCTGACGGGGCGAGAATGTGGCATTGTCGCTTGCATCAAACTCCTTGCCGTTGATCAGAGTGCCCTTGTAGCTCAGGGTCACGCGGGAGTTGCTCTGAGCCTTCTCGCCGCTACCCTCTTTCACAACCTTGTAAGCCAGGCCGCTGGGAGTAACCTTGATTGAGGGATCCTCTTTCTGGAGTTTCTCGATGAAAGCCTTGCCGTCGGCAGCGTTCTTCTTAGCCTCGGGCGAATTTGCCTTTGCCTGAGCCTCAGCCTCGGCATCAGCTTTCTGCTTGGCCATCATGATCTCGTTGACACGCTGCATAAGCGGCTGTGCCTGTGCAGAGAGCTTCGAGAGGTCGCCGGTGCTGTCGGCAAGGAAAGCCTTCTCGTAGGCTTCATAGATTGCCTTGCGGTCAACCTTGATACCTGCACGTTCCCACATAAAGAGCTGGCCCCAGAGCTGAGCCGCGATCTGCTGGCCGGTGATATAGCTCTGGCGGGTGGTGTCGGCCATCAGCACGCTCTTGATACCCTCGAGCATCTCTTTCTTGTTGAACTGAGCGCGGTCTGCTTCAGGAATCTGAGCATACTGCATGTTGAGCTGGGCTCCGTTCATCTCGCCGATCACATTGCTGAGTGAATCCTCAAACGATCCGGGAGCGGCCGATGAGCTGCCGTTGCATGCGGCCATGCTTGTCAGAAGAGCTGCGGCGCCACATGCCAGAATAATTTTTTTCATAAAAGTTTAATGTATTAGGAATTTGTTGATTGGTTAAAGTTTCGAAACCGATATGTTGATACACAAATCAGGGGCCACGCCATCGCCTTTATCTCAGGCAATGCCGCGCCCTGAACTGTGTGTATGCTGGCAAAGGTGTCGGCAGGTTGAATTATTTGCCGACAACATTGATAAGTTCAACATCAAAAATCAGTGTGGCGTTAGGACCGATCACGCCGCCGGCGCCGTTAGGACCGTAGGCCAGATTCGAGGGGATAAACAGACGCCATTTCGAGCCGGCCTTCATCATCTGAAGGGCCTCGACCCAACCGGGGATCACCTGAGTGACACCGAATGTGGCGG
>CAZKXM010000035.1:0-18404 GCA_964556785.1 uncultured Bacteroides sp.
TAGCGGAGAAAGAATCTCGTCCTCTCCGCGAATGACAGAACCAAGCGAAAGCTTGGTTTTGTCGTTTAGGAGAGATAGAGATGAGAACGACAAGAGTTCGTCACCGCGCAGCGCTTTCGTAGCATAGCGGAGAAAGAATCTCGTCCTCTCCGCGAATGACAGAACCAAGCGAAAGCTTGGTTTTGTCGTTTAGGAGAGATAGAGATGAGAACGATAAGAGTTCGTCACCGCGCAGCGCTTTCGTAGCGTAGCGGAGAAAGAATCTCGTCCTCTCCGCGAATGACAGAACCAAGCGAAAGCTTGGTTTTGTCGTTTAGGAGAGATAGAGATGAGAACGACAAGAGTTCGTCAACGCGCAGTAATCAAGAATCCCAAGGTTTTGTTTTATAAGAAAATGTTGTTATATTTGCATTCATAAAGACTGCTGATGTCATTCGCTGCGGAGACTACTTCATCCACTCGACGTTTTCAGCGGTCTTTTTTGTATTCTAACCATTCATCAATAGGAGGAGGTGCGTTGTGATGCAGAGCCTTCCATTGCATCCGGTCAACCTTGTCCTCAATCTTGTTAAAGTTGATTTTGGACGGCGCGGCCTTGATCAGCGCCCAGATCCCAGGAGTTAATTCCTGATCGAGACACATCAGCGCGATGGCGACATCTGTTTGGGAGAACTCGGCGAAAACGGTAAGTTTTTCTTCCATTGTTTGATTGTTTTTGGTTAAGTTTGTCACAAATTAAAGAATCAACTATATGGCAAAGCAGAATATAATAATGCAGTTTGCAGAAGCGGTGACGGATCGCGGGCGTAAATACGCAGACACAAGTCGTTACCTTTTAGGGTGGTCAGTAACTTTAATGACGCTCTTACTCCCTTTGAGTATTTTGTCGACACTAACGTCTGCCACCCGGCTATTCCTCGCGGCAGCGGTTTTGTTGTTATTATCATCGACGGTGAGCAGTGTATGGATTCTAATAGAAGACGTGAGAGGAAAGGACTATAAGGTTCGTCAGCTGCAAGAAGAAGCAAAACGTCAAACGGTTGAGGGATTGAGTCCTCGTCCATTGGTTGGAAGACCGATTGCCAGGCGGCTCTACATCTTGCTAACCACCTCGACAATATGCTTCGGGAGTGCGATTCTCGCACTATCGGGAGCATTATTTCAAATACTTTTGTCATAAGGTTTTGTTTTATAAGAAAATGTTGTTATATTTGCGTTTGAAAAAGCATTCGGTAGTGCACAGCGGGTTTTGTTCCGCACCGCAGACCGGGTGCTTTTCATCTTATAGGATTTTTAAGGCGTAAGGATACTCACACGGTCTATTTTTACCTTTCTTGATCACCTCACATTTTAATTCAACCGTCTTAGTTACTCTCTCGCCCTTTTCTAAAAATTCAGCTTCAAATTGATAAACCGAATATCGAATAACACCTCGAGCAATTTTTTTCGCTGTATTTTCTTTCTCAATTAACTGTTCATCCCGGATATGCTGCATATATGCGATATATCGGTCAATTGTGCGGGCAATCAACACTTCAGAGGGATTAAAACAATGAGCTATAAGATTGTCACGGTCACCTTTACCCAAATATAATTTTCCAACACTGATGTTACTGTTCGTGTCAATTATTTTTAATGGCTTGGGTGAATTTTGTTTTAGTTCAGTCCTTGCAATTTTTCGAGCCTCTATCGTGAGCTGCCGGAAAATATGTTTGCAACAAATACACTCGGGTTTGCCTTTACCCCAACTAAGATTTATGGAACTCGGGCTATTACAATTTCCTCAGCCCTTTGGGAGGTATGGGTGCTTCTTCGGGAATATAGTCATCTCGCGGCCGGCATTGTAGCGGAATATCTTCGCTTTGGGCTCGTCGGTACACGCGTCGCCAGCGGACATAGCGAGGGCTGGATCAGACATCGGATAATCATCGCGCAGCACCTGCTCGACCGTGCAGCGGCAGTTCCACCCGTTCGGCGGCAGGTAGAATTTCCAGAACTCGTCAGAAGGGGGCAGTGTGGTGTTGTCGAGCAGAGCGTGATCAGAGCGGACGCGCTCGTCACCGACGGTCCGGTATTGGAGATTGTAGCGATCGCCGTCCTGCATGATGTCGTTCCACTTGACCGCCATTTGCGAGGTGTGCAGCGCGTGATTATACTCGGCATAGAGATAGTTGGTGTTATACCGGGTATCGATCGCCTCCACATCCTTGCGGAATGTGTCGAACGGCTTCACATTGCCGTTCGCGTCGGTCAGAGCAAGCCCTACCTCAGAGAGCGAGTGGTAAGTCTTGAAGCCGGAGAAGATGAAGGCATTGTTTTGCAGAGCTGCTGTCAGTTCCGGCGGTGTCTCGGTCTTGATGGCCGTGCTGATCGCGCCGTTAAGCGCGTTGAATGTTTCCTCGATCAGCGGGCGCACGGCGGGGTCGGCGAGCATAACAATATATCATGTTAAGGCGTTATACTCTATATGGAAGGATTGATTTTTGCGCTTGCCGTACCATTTTTGGGTACCGTTCTTGGAGCCGCCTGCGTGTTTATGATGCGCCGGCGCATTCCTTCTCTCACTCAAAAACTCCTTAACGGATTTGCAGCCGGTGTGATGGTAGCGGCTTCAGTGTGGTCCCTTCTAATTCCAGCAATCGAGATGAGCGGTGCTGAAGGCTGGCAAAGCGTGATTCCAGCAGCAACAGGGTTCCTGGCAGGCATGCTTTTCCTGCTACTTCTTGATGTCATCGTGCCGCATCAGCATATCGACAACGATCTTAGCGAAGGGCCGAAATCTCACCTCTCGAAAACCACAAAGCTCGTATTTGCCGTGACGCTTCACAATCTTCCTGAAGGGATGGCTGTCGGCGCTGTGCTCGCAGCGGCGTTAGAGGGAAATTCATATATACCTATGGCAGGGGTTGTGGCTCTTGCAGTTGGCCTTGCCATACAGAACTTCCCTGAGGGCGCTATCGTGTCAATGCCATTGAGAAGCGCCGGCAACTCAAAGCTAAAATCATTCGGAATGGGTGTGCTCAGCGGACTGGTAGAGCCTGTGGGAGCGATCCTGACGGTCGTTATGGCGTCGGTAATACTCCCGGTGATCCCCTACTTCCTTGCCTTCGCTGCCGGATCGATGATGTATGTCGTGGTTGAGGAGCTGATACCTGAAACGCAGAACGGAAAGCACTCGAATATGGGCACTGTCGGTTTTGCCGCAGGCTTTATGTTGATGATGATTCTCGACGTTGTGTTAGGGTAAAATCGATTCTATAACTTTCGGGAAAAAAGTTTGCTCCAGAACATGGATCTTGGCCTCGACATCGGCAACGGTGTCGGTTGGAGAAAGCTCAGTGCGCTTCTGAAATATTATCTCCCCGCCATCGCATTCTTCAGTGACATAGTGGATGGTTATACCGGTTTCCCGCTCACCTGCCCTGACAACGGCTTCATGAACATGGTGGCCATACATTCCCTTGCCGCCATATTTTGGCAAAAGCGAAGGATGGATATTGATCACTCTACCTTCATAGCGCTCAAGAAGGAAACCGGGGAACATCAGCAGATAGCCAGCAAGAACGATCAGATCGACATTGTAGCTCTCGAGCATCGGCACCATAATGGCTGCATCGGCGAGTTCATCCTTTGAAAGGACCTTACAGTCGACTCCAAGGCGATTCGCCCGCTCGATAACGCCGGCACCCTTGCGGTTGCAGATAACGAGCACAACACGGGCTCCGCGATCAGTCTCTCCGTTAAAATAACGGATTATATTTTCGGCATTTGTTCCGCTGCCGGAAGCGAAGATTGCTATATTGACCATTGAGGGCAGTTTCAGAGGTAAGGATTATAACGGATTTCGTCGCCTATCGTAGAGGCAGGACCGTGTCCGGGATAAACGCGGGTCGACGGCGGGAGTGTGAGCAATTTGTCGGTGATCGATTCAATCAGCTGAGCATGATCGCCACCGGGGAGATCTGTGCGCCCTATGCTTCCGTTAAAAAGAGCATCGCCAGTAATAACAAAAGAATCCTTGTCATTGTAAAGCGCAATGCTCCCTTGCGAGTGCCCGGGAACGGCAAGCACGCGAAGGGAGTCGGTTCCGACGTTTACGATATCTCCGTCGTTGAGTTGACGGTCGATGGCGATAGGCGGCAATGTGATGGGAAGATGAAACTTTCTGGCTTGTCCCTGACGGTCGAGACCGAAAGCTGCATCGCCTGAATTAGCTTCGAGAGGGAGCCCGTAGCGTGTCTTGACATATTCGTCGCCGAATGTGTGGTCGAGATGCAGATGGGTGTTAATCAGACGCACCGGATGGAGATTATTCTGCTCAATAAATGCGTCGATAACCGCGCACTCGTCAGGGCGTGTCATGGCAGGATCGACAATCACGGCTTCGCGCGTAGCTTCGTCCCAGAGAATATAGGTGTTGACACCAAAAAGGCTGAATTCAAACGATTTCAGTTTCATAACTCAACATAAACAAGTTCTTTTTCCTTGAAATAATCTTCGGTAAAATAGTCGGTAAGCGGCACTTCAAGTACCGGAAACCTCACGGCATCGATCTCAGCCTTCAGGTCGCCTCCCTTAAGACAGATCAGTCCGTTGGGAAAACCGTTGCGCGACGTCCGCGAAATGTTGCGTCTCACAAGCGCTGAAAGCGAGTCGAGTTTCATAACCGCCCTGCTCACAACAAAGTCATATTTATCATGACACTCACCTATGTCACCGTGCTGAAAAGTGACATTGTCCAATCCCGCTGCTTCGGCAACCGCCGCAGCAACCTTAAGCTTTTTAGCAATACGGTCAATCAGATGGAACCTGCACTCAGGCCACATGATTGCGAGAGGAATACCGGGAAAACCGCCTCCGGTGCCCATGTCGAGAAAACGAGTACCGGGAACAGGAGTAATGAATTTGGCGATCGAAAGCGAGTGCAGAATGTGGTGTTCGGCAAGATTGTCGATATCTTTGCGCGAGATCACATTTATCTTTGAGTTCCACTCAGGGTAAAGTCTCAGCGCTGTTTCAAACTGCATTCGCTGATGCTCACTGAGGTGGGGAAAATATTTCAGGATTTCGTCCATGGTTATTGTGCTGAAGCCGCAAGCTTGGGCGAGTACAAAAGTAGCAATTTTTGCTATCTTTGCAAAGAGTAACAAATTCAAGTCAGCGATTGATCACACGTTGTATCTATACCGGCCGGAACGGCATCAGGCTTTTGCTCACCGAGTCAGAAGGATTTCTGATTTCATGCCTTCCTGCCGACGATGAGTGCTGCGTTTCCTCCGAACCTTCAACTCAATTGCTGCGGCAAGCATGCTCGGAACTCGACGAGTACTTCTCACGTCAAAGAAAAGATTTCACTGTGCCACTGAAGCCCGAAGGCACCGAATTTCAGTTACGGGTAATTAAAGCGTTGCAGACAATCGCGTATGGCGCAAGAGTTTCGTATGCAGATGTTGCAGCCATTGCCGGCAAGCCAACAGCCGTGCGTGCCACTGCATCGGCCATTGCTGCCAACAGGCTGCTCATCTTCATCCCATGTCATAGAGTTGTGAGGAAGAATGGAGAACTCGGTCAATACAGAGGGGGCACCCCGATGAAATCCACATTATTGGAAATTGAGCGGAGCTAATATTGCACATTTCAATTATTTTTGCGTACTTTGCACGTCTGAAATCTAATACAGCAAGTATTGATGGAATTTACCGCCAGTCAAATAGCCACTCTCGTGGGTGGTGTCGTCGATGGAGACGGCAATGCAACCGTCAACACGTTTGCAAAGATTGAAGAAGGACACCCCGGTGCTCTTACCTTTTTGGCCAACAGCAAATATACCCCCTTTATATATCAGACCAAGGCATCAGTTGTGCTGGTGCGCAAAGATTTCGAGCCCGAGAAGCCCGTCGAGGCAACTATGGTGAGAGTAGACGATCCCTACTCCACTCTGGCACATCTTCTTACCGAAGTCAGCCGGCTCGCCAATCCGCCGAAACGAGGCATCGAATCTCAGAGTTTCATTGCTGAAGGAGTCGAGGTGCCCGACGATGTTTATATCGGCGCTTTCGCCTACATTGGTAAAGGTGTCAGAATCGGTAAAGGCTGTCAGATATATCCGCGCGCTTATATAGGCGACGGTGCATCGGTTGGCAATGACACGATTCTCTATCCGGGAGTGACGGTGTATGCCGGATGCCACATCGGAGCTCGCTGCATTATCCATGCAGGCGCAGTTATCGGTGCCGACGGATTCGGATTCGCGCCTGTAGGCGATCACTATGATAAACTGCCGCAGATCGGCAATGTTGTGATCGCTGACGACGTCGAGATAGGAGCAAACACCACCATTGACCGCGCCACGATGGGGTCAACCAGAATTGAAAAGGGCGTGAAACTCGATAATCTGATTCAGATTGCACACAACTGCGTTATCGGGGCAAACACCGTGATGGCATCGCAGAGCGGCGTGGCCGGCTCGACGCACATCGGCGAGCACTGCATGGTTGGCGGTCAGGTTGGCTTCGCCGGACACATCAAGGTTGGCGACAATGTTTCGGTCGGAGCTCAGTCAGGTGTTCCCAACAATGTTGAATCGGGATCACGCATAATGGGGTATCCCGCTGTCGATGCACGGCGTTTTGCCCGTCAGACAGCAGCATTAAAGCAGATGACCGACATGATCGGACAGCTGCGTAGCATTCTCAAAGATCAATAAAAATCATCACATATATGAAACAGATCACACTTGGCAAAGAATTCACGGTACGCGGCAAGGGATTGCACAGCGGCCTTGAGATCGAAGCCACATTCATGCCGGCCCCGGAGGGTCATGGATATAAGTTCAAGCGCACTGACCTCGAAGGTGAGCCCGTTATCGATGCACTGGCTGAGAACGTTGTTTCAACCGACCGCGGTACGGTTATCGGGAAGGGCGACGTCAAGGTCGGCACTATCGAACACTCACTCGCCGCTCTCTACGCGCTTGGGATTGACAACTGTCTGATCCGTGTCAACGCTCCCGAAATGCCTATTCTTGACGGCAGCGCCTCAGAGTATGTCCGCAAGATTGGCGAGGTAGGAATGGTGGAACAGAATGCCGAGAAAGATTTCTATGTAGTGAAATCCAAAATCGAGGTTCGCGACGACACATCGGGTGCCTCAGTCACAGTGCTCCCCGATGAAGATTTTTCAATCGACGTGATGGTGTCGTTCAACTCACCGGTGCTCGACAACCAGTTTGCCACAATGGATAGTGTAGCCGGATTTACCGAGGAGATTGCTCCGAGCCGAACCTTTGTATTCGTTCGCGAGATCGAGCCTCTGGTGCAGAACAACCTCATCAAGGGCGGCGACCTGGACAATGCTATCGTGATCTACGATTCGCCCATGGACAAGGACAAGCTCGACAGCATTGCCGACCTGATGCATGTTCCTCATAAGGATGTGACCGAATTCGGCTACATCAACGATGAGCCTCTGCACGCGAAGAACGAGCCCGCACGCCACAAACTCCTCGACGTTATCGGCGATCTGGCGCTGATCGGACGTCCGCTCCGGGGCAAAGTGACTGCGATTCGTCCCGGCCACAAGATCAACACCACTTTCTCAAAGAAGATACGCAAGGAGATCAAGCATCAGGACATGCAGGCGCCGAGCTATAATCCGAATGTCGCCCCTCTGATGGACAACATCCGCATCCGCGAGCTTCTCCCCCACCGCTACCCCATGCTGCTTGTCGACAAAGTGATAGAGATGGGCGAAAAACACATTGTCGGCGTCAAGAATGTCACTGCCAACGAGCCGTTCTTCCAGGGCCACTTCCCTCAGGAACCCGTTATGCCGGGAGTGCTGATGGTCGAGGCAATGGCACAGACCGGTGGCCTGCTTGTGCTCGGCACAGTCGATGATCCCGAACGTTATTCCACCTACTTCATGAAGATCGACAACGTGAAATTCCGTCAGAAAGTTGTGCCCGGCGACACACTCCTGTTCCACGTATCGTTCATGACCGAGCTTCGCCGCGGTTGCGCCATGATGAAAGGCTATGCTTTTGTCGGCGAGAAGATTGTGTGTGAGTGCGAGTTCATGGCTCAGATTGTTAAAAACAAATGATCGAAATGTCTGACTACCCCGTTTACATTCATCCTGATGCAAAGATAGCCGACAACGTTGAAATCGGCCCCTTCTCGGCCATTTCTGCCAATGTTGAGATCGGTGAAGGAACAAGAATCATGAATAATGTCACGATTCTTGACGGTGCCAGAATTGGGCGTAACTGCCTTGTGTTTCCTGGAGCCGTGATTGCCGGCATACCTCAGGATCTAAAGTTCAAAGGAGAGGAGACTCTTGCCGTTGTGGGCGACAATACCGTGATTCGTGAATGTGCCACGGTTAACCGCGGAACCGCTTCAAAAGGAATTACGAAAGTTGGCAGCGGCTGTCTTATCATGGCTTACAGCCATATTGCCCACGATTGCGCTGTAGGCAACAACGTGATTGTGGCAAATGCATCGCAACTTGCCGGCGAAGTTGTTGTCGACGACTTTGCTGTGATAGGCGGCGGCACACTCATCCATCAGTTCTGCCATATCGGGTCATACGTCATGATTCAGGGTGGCGCTCTGATCAATAAAGATATCCCTCCCTACATCAAGGCTGCCCGCGAGCCGATATCTTATGCAGGACTGAATCTGATCGGTCTGCGTCGTCACGGTTTCACTCCCGAGCAGATTCACGAACTTCAGGATATCTACCACATCCTTTTCCAGAGCAAACGGAATGTAACCGACGCGATTCACACTATTGAGAGCACACTGCCCGATACACCCCTGCGCCGTCAGATTTGCGACTTTGTCAGCGCCAGCGAGCGAGGCATCCTCAAAGGTTACTAAGATATAACAATCACAGTAAATACACGCGGGGCGGCTCTGAATCAGAACCGCCCCGTTTGTTTCTTATCGCACCTGAAGCCGTGTCAGAACGGAAGGTTGTCAGGCGAAGTAGCCGAAAGATCCACTGGTGTGGGAGGTGCAGCGGGAGTATCGTAGCCACCGGGCATTCCGCCGGGAGCTGCTCCGAAGGGATCGGCTGCAGAAGGCATCGAGCCGTCGGCGCCTGCCTTTTCAGCTTTCCATGCACGAACGTCGGTATACCAGCGGCCGTTGTACTCACGGCTTTCAAGGTCAAACGACACTTTCATAAGGTCGCCAACCTCCATCTTATATTGGTCAATACGATCGCCGAAGAAGTTGAAGCACACTTTCTTGGGGTATGTCTCCTGCGTTTCGAGAACATACTCTTTTTTGCGCCATGCGTTTCCGGAACGCGATGTGCCCCCTTGTTCGGGAAGCGACTGGATAATTTTTCCGGTAATTTCCATTATATTATGTGAATGTATGAATTATTTGTCTAAGGCAAATTTAGAAAAACTATTTCACTTTATCAAGAATTTTTTTGATACGGTGTGACCGTCGCTTCCACCATACCGCACAATGTAGACCCCGGCAGGCAGGTCGGAAACATTTATTGAAGCATGATTACGGTTAACACGGCGCGACCTAACCGGCATTCCTTCGAGATTAAAAATATCAATGCTCCCGATCACTCCGCGCGATTTGATAACAAGCAGACCGTTTGCACAGGTAACACTTGCATCATCAATACTCGGCAACAACGAATCGTCGATAGCGCGTGAGACAACCGCGGCGGCTACAGGTTCACTCTCGCCATGATTCAGATCCCATGAGGTTACAGAAAACCGGCGGTAAGGATCAGAAGAAGGGATCGTGACAGAATTTCCGTTGACACGCCCTATCAGCTGCCGCCCGTTCTCATATACGGTATAGTAAGTAACAGGAGCATCCGCATCGTTCCAACGAGGTGCATTCCACGACAGGACATATTCCTTTCCGTCATACTCCTGTCGAACCTCGTCAGGAACATCAGGTGTCGTGGGCAAAATGTCTCTTGAAGGGAGGTGTGCGAAATCACTGAACACCGTCGATGCAATTCTGGCAGCTGTGACGGGATCGGGATTATCCCACGCAATTCCCTGCGATCCGGTCATTATCCTTGATGCCGACGCTCTGGTGATATCGTCATACACAACCGTCACCCCCGGCGTCGCGCCCCATTGCTCATCAATCAACCGAACGGGAAACGATGAATCAGGGGTGAGCACCACATTCTCAATAATTCCATTCTTAAGCAAACTGTTCGCCAAACCTTTCACCCTACCCTCACGGTCAGGAGTGGCGCGCAGCCACAACCGAGTGCGCGGAAACTCGTTGACAAGCTCGAGAGTCAGAGAGTCGATCAAGTCATACACTTCATCATCAGTGAGGTCGCCCAGATAGACCGGATCGAGCATCACTCCGTCGAAATCATATAGAACCAGCAGTTCGCGATAAACGGCAGTGTCATCGAGCGACCGGGGTGTTACAACTGCAATAGCTTCGAGATGAGAGGCATGGGCTGCGTCGATCATTCTCTCAACCACATCCTCCCGGGCAATTGAAGCAACCGGCGCTGTCTTAGCGTAAGCCGATTGCCATGCGACACCTGATGGGGTCTGCATGTTTATCAACACCGTATTGAAGTTAGCATCCGAGACCCGTTCAACAGCTGCAACCGAATGCGACGCATCGATAGACGGAGCAAGCCACGCTGCCCGCACTTCGCGGTTCGGCTGGCCGGCGTTTGCAAGCACAGCGCCGATCATGGACAATGAAACAAGGAATGCCTTCATATCTACTAAACAACAAATATAGCCATTTATTCTTTCCCGACCAAGATTTTTTGTAAATTTGCAAATGAGAGTATGATAATAAATATCTAATAGCCACAATCTTATTATTGATGGAGAAGGATCAGAAAGGCGATTGGTGGACGGCACCAACTTTGGGCGATAAAGGCGGAACGGTTATGGTTACCGGCCGAAAGGATGTGTCGCGTTTCCGCGATAAGGGAAAAATGCCGATCCGTGTTGAGGTGTCGTGGAACTATGAAGGCGATGCAGACGGTATGCCCGATAAAGACACATCAGAGCTTATGGAACAGGTGCAAAGCGCTTTGCTCGATGCTTTTGACCGCGACCCTGTGGCCGTGATGACAGGAATTTTCACCGGTGACTCTGAGCGCACATGGGTGTTCTATACGGGAAGCACCAATATTTTCGGACGCAAGCTCAACGAGTGTCTGGCATCATTTCCCGTTCTGCCCCTGAAGATTTATTGCGAGAACGATCCCGGCTGGGAACAATACGATGAAATGGCACAGGCTGAAGTGCCTATATCCTGATAAGGTCAACCATCACAGCGTCGCTCACAAGCCATGCGGCTTCCGAGAAACGCAGGGATGTGCCGTCGTATATCAAATCGCCTGATGAAATGTGAGGAGCAGCACTCTTAATAAGACTGTCAGCAAAGGCTGCCCCGAACTCTGCTTTAACTCTCCTCAGGTCAGTTCCTTCAGCTGTTCGGAGTCGTGTGATCACCATGTCATTGAACCGATTGTCGACACTTTCCTCCTCCTTACAGAAAAAACCTTTTCCACCACACTCAATATAGCGCCTTATATCAGCAGGATTGAAGCCGCGTGACTCCTGTGTAAGGCTATGGGCCCCCGTCCCGAGCCCGATATACAGCTCATTGTTCCAGTAGCCTGAGTTGTGACGCGACCTGAAGCCGGGCTTAGCAAAGTTTGAGATCTCATAATGCTCCATACCGGCAATGCGTGTCCTGTCAATCAAGCTTCTGTACATTTCAACGAGGGTATCATCGTCGGTCTCTCTGATTTTTCCAGAGGCGCGCATTGCGGAGAACAATGTCTTCGGCTCGTATGAGAGCATGTAAGCCGAGAGGTGTTCAGGTTTCAATTCAAGCAGGAGGCCAAGAGAACGGTTCCATGTATCGAGTGTCTGCCCCGGCAGGCCGTAGATAAGATCAAGGGAGATATTGTTAATACCGGCCGATCTTAGAAGATTGAATGCTTCAACAGCTTTTGCCGATGTGTGGCGCCGGCGCGCGGTCTGCAGTTCGGAATCAATTAACGACTGCACCCCCATGCTGACGCGATTGACAGGTGAACTTCCAAGAAACTCTGCGAATTCGGCCGTTACGTCCTCAGGGTTAACCTCGATTGTAAATTCCTCCACATTATCGAGCGGAAGAATCTTGAACAGCCGTGACAAACGATCCCTGCCAAGAACGGATGGTGTGCCTCCGCCAATATACACCGTAGGATATGTCCACCCTCTGTCAATTCGCTCGGCAATTTCTCCTTGAAGTGCCGTCAGATAATCATCGGCCAGATCGATCCGGGCCACCGAATGGAAATCGCAGTAGCCGCACTTCGACCTGCAGAAAGGGATGTGAACATATATTCCCGCTCTCATTGCATCAGCTGTCTTCACGTCCACACAACCCGCGGAACTCACAGAAAGTGCACGAATGAGTATTTTCTGACTGCGTGAACGGCACTTCAGGATTGAAAATCTCGCTGATAACGGCATTGAGCCGCTGGGTAAACTCGTCGTTGACACTGCGGTAATCGTCAAACGGTTCCTTACCCATCACAACCGGCTGCAAGCCTTCGGTAAACAATGATTTCAGACGGTAAATCATAGGAGTTATAGCGCCGGAAAATCCTGTTGCTATGCGATATAAATTGGCATAAAGCAGCAACTGGAGAACAGCCTTCCGCCTGTCGGGCTTCATCGGATCGAAAAGATCGTCGAGCGATGTAAATTTAATGGTGTCGTTGCCGGTCTTATAGTCGATAAACACCAGGCGATTGTCACTGACGCGGTCGATGCGGTCAACCACCAGTTTCATATTCACGCTCAAATCAGGACCGACAACATATTTTACGCTCTTTTTCCATTCGGCAGCAATGAAACTGAACGGCGCGCGCTCCGCCTCACGGATAAGTGTCTCGCGGATAACGGCCCTGATCATATTGCCGAGCACACGCGTCTCACCTGAAAGAGGAGTCAGATCGTTTTTCCCTTTGTGATTATGATTGCGGTTGATAGAACAGGTGATAAGCCGGTCGAGATAAACGCGATTGTCAGCTATCTCTTTCAATGCCTGCGCTGTCACTGTCACTTCTGCGCGCGAGCCGCGGAGATCGTTGTATATTCCTTCGAGCACCTCATGTACCACCGTTCCATAAGTGCTCGAATCCATATAGTCGACAATCTCCTCGCTCAGATTGATGTTCTCCACCACTGTGAGATAGAAATGGAGCGGACAGTTGATATACCGGTTTATTGCCGACGCCGACAGAAACAGCTGTTGCTCCTTATCGTCTGAAAGAAAACGGCGTAAAGCGGTCATCACGGCATGGGTCTTCTCGATCTTCAGCGGAACAGTCTCGAAAGTGGATGTGGTGAACGATGCGCTGACGTGGCGCAGCGATTTTATGTCCGACAGATAGAGCAGCTGAGCGACGTAGCGCGACATCTCGCCTGAAGCGAGCCCTGAGTTCCTCGAATCGTAAAAGATGGCAACGCGCCGTGCACGCGACAGCAAACGGAAGAAATTGTAGGCTCCCGCAGCTTCAATAAATTCGGTTGTCGGTAATCCGAAACCGCGGCGTATATGGTCAGGGATAAACGACTTCACAACCGTTCTGCCGGGGTAAACCTTCTCGTTCATCGACGTCAGAATCAGATTGTCGAAGTCAAGACACCGGGTTTCGGGAATACCCATTACCTGCAATCCCTTCAGCGGGCGACCTTCGAATCTGATCACCTCTCCGCTTACCGAGCGCTCAACGAGCTGCAAGGCAGTGGTGCCTGAAATACTTATGCCCCGGAGATTGACGGTAGCTTCGAAATAGTTGACAGCCTGAATATACGCCCTCATGAACCGCAGATCGAGCCGCCGGCTGTGGTTTTCCTCATTGTCGAGCAAGCCAGCCATGTATTCAACCGTGTTGCGCAGATATGTGAAAACCTCATGAAAATCGTTTTCAGCCTTTACCGGTACGAATATCGGCGCAAGTTTAGGAGAGACGGCTTCAATCTCAGACTGTGAGAGGGTGTAGAGCCGGAGGTTTCTGATTTCCTCAATGATTGCATGACTCCCGTCAGGATCAATGCGGCGCACGGCTGGATGTGAAAACAGTTCTATCACATCCTCGAAATAGAAACGGTACTCCCCTTTCACTTTTCGTGCCCTGAGCTGTAGCGACACCACCGAACGCATCATCGCGGCAACAGGTGTCTGCCGCATCGGAATACCCAGAGTCACATTTATCGCCGAAACTTCAGATGGAAAAGCGCCGATAACGGGAACAAACAGAGCTTCTTCGGCAAGAACAACTGCTGTATCGGAAGGATTGTCGGCTGAATGCGCTTCCCCTGATTTAAGCCACCGGGAAAGAGTCTGCCCCGCAAGAGTGGCCTGACCTGACGAAGACGGAACCGCAGTGACGGTAACTTCCGGCTCGGTCAGATGGCCTTCGTAAGCATCAAGATCGTATCGCGCCGGAAAATCGCGAACATATTTCCTGACGAACATCATGGCGCGGCTCTCAGGAATCTCAAACAGAGGGGAGCGGTGATCCCAGTAGAAGTCGCCTATGCCGAGCTGCCGCATTCGCCTGAAAATCTTAAGTTCAGAAGCCGACAGCAAACCGAATCCTATGAACACGTAGCGTTCATACGCAAATTCATCGGCACCCATCGTGCACACCCTCTCTGCCGCAATCCGCGTTGCCCTTCCCGACGTGATCAGCCCTTGATCTGCCATCCGTTGGGTGAAACGCTCGTAAAGAGGACCGAGAACCTCCCAGAGCTTGCGGAACTTTGCGCGCGAATTTTCTGCATCACCGTCGCTGTCGGTGTCGAGATGGAGCCAGAATTCATCGCCAGCCGGGGAAGGCGGGAGTGAGTCGGGCCAATAGGCGTTTATAATCTCCCTCTGCTCCTCTGTGAGATAATTCGATGCTATTTCCTTAAACTTCCTGACGTTGGAAAAGAGCATCCCGGTATCGGCGAGATATCGGTCGGCATCGTTGAAATCATCGAGAATCATCCTCCCCCAGAAGCGGAACCGGTCAAAATCGGGAATATCTGCAGAGAGGCTGTGATAAGCGTTATATAGAATGCAGAGTTCATCAAGACCGGTGGTTTCGTTCAGATCGGTCATTGATGAACAGAATTCGCCCATTGTGGTTGTTGCGGGAAGAATTCTAACCTTCTTGTCGAGTGCACCCTTGCGCAGATAATCGATGAAGAACTGAGAGGCTCTGCGGGTTGGAAACACGAAGCAGAAACGGTCGAGCTCATCCCGGCAATTGTCGAGATAGGCCTCAGCGATCACACGTAGGAAGGGCTTCATTTCAGCAGCAGGATTACTCTGATCGCGAGATCGAAATTCACAATCTTTCCGTTGCCGTTCCCTTCAATATCGATTCCTGCCTGATTCATAGCGTCGACAAGGCGTTCGGCATTCCGCTCATTGATAAACCTCGAGAAACGCGAGCTGAAATCAGTTTCCTTCGGATTGAGATAGACGAGCTCGGGACGTCCGAAGTTAGAAATAAAATTCTCTCGGATCAGCCGTTGACAGTAATTATAGAACTGCACCTGCGGCTCGCGCCCCAATGCAGCCAGGGTGTTGGCCCACCTGCGGAGAGCGGCAACATCGCGCATGTAGGCCAATCGCATCAACTTAATGAACAGATCGAGATTCTCGTCCTTCTTCCTGCTGCTGTCGAGCTGATTGAGCGCGGCGGTCATGCTCCCCTCCGCATTATGTGCAATGGCATGGGCCTCAGTGTCATCGAGGCCATGGTTTCTCACTAATTCTGCTGAGATTTCGGAAGCTGTAAGCCGCGGAATCTCGATTGCCTGACACCGAGAACGGATAGTGCCGATAATCTGCTCGGCATCGTCGCTCACAAGGATGAAAGAGGTGTCGGAAAACGGTTCTTCGATCACCTTGAGCAGCGCATTTGAGGCAGCCTCGTTCATTCGTTCTGGAAGCCATATCACAACAAACTTATGGCCTGACGCATGAGCCGTAGTCGATACTTTCCGCAGTATCTCCCTCGATTCATCGCGCGGAATGAGCAGCTGCTTGATTGATTTGCCTGTGTTGAGAAGGTCGCTCCAGGCAAGGTAATCCATGAACGTACGACCGTCAAGATACTCTCTCCACTCGTCGGCATAGTCGCTGCACAGAGTTTCCCGCCCGCCGTCACGCTTCAACACCGGGTAAGTGTAGAACGTGTCGATATGATTGAGGCTTTGATGCTGCAGACATGAGGGGCACTTTCCGCAAGAATCGCCGTCAGAGGAGCGGTCAGTGCAATGAAGATACTGCACGAATGCCCTTGCAAGGGCCATTTTCCCTATGCCCGGAGCTCCATGGAACAGCAGTGCGTGAGGCACCCTCCCCTCCTCGGCCATCAGCCTCAGACGGGCCTTGATGTCGCTATGTCCCGTAATATCGCTGAAATTCATATCGATGCGTCGAAAGGTATGTACGGATCATAGTCATCTACCGGAATTTCATCGGGCGACGACAGTGCCGCGATAAAATTCCTGAGAATTGCCTGAATGCCTATGGAGTAAAACATTCTTGTCGATTCACTGACAAACTCATTCTGAACCGGCAGACTGCACAGGGATGAATTGAGAGAATGAAAGTAGTCAACGGCATACTTTAGCGCTTCCTCCTTTCGACCAATCCTGACAAGCGACAGAACCTTCAGAACGGCCTGCGCCGGTGTTGGCTGCCCGGCATTTTCAACTGACTGAATCACCTTCTCAAACTCCTTGGTTTTATAAAGCAACTCGAGAGCGAACTGCTCACCGGCATACGGCAAGGCATTAAGTTCCCTGGCCCTTTCAAGAATGGCTAATGCGATTTCGTAACGACGTGTCGACACAACAAACTGCGCCCACTGCATCCATTGGTCGGATGTCATGGAGCGTGCCGCATCAGTCTGCGCGAAAGCATTAAGGCGGGAATCGATATCGTCAGTGCCCACTGCCAGAATGAAATTCAGGGCGTCTATGCTTTCGGGATGTTTCGCGAGATATTCGTCAGCAATCTGCGATGCTTCCTGCTCGCGGCCGAGCGCCATCAGCGACAGCGTCAAAACCTGCAGTGACTCGTCGTCAAACTGATCGGTCGACATAACCGATTTAAGCAGTTCGGCTACTTCTTCGAAACGACGGTGGAGCCTGTAGAGAATCGACGCTTTCAGGATCTTGGGCCTCACTGCATCAGGATCGATTGCGAGGGCATAGTCTACAGAAATGAGGGCGTCTTCAAACTCCTGCATTCCCATCTGAATCTCTGCCAGCAGCTGCCAGAACTCGATATTGAAGGGTTCGAGCATGGTAAGCTCCTCAGCCATTGCGATGGCTGTAGGAAAATCCTGCTTCTCTTCTGCCACGTTGGCCATTTCATATAGGAACGTCGGGAGATACGTGCACCTTTGCCTGATTTTATCGAGATTCGATTTCAGCCACTGATAATTTTCAGGCGTCGACGCTTCTGATATAAACTGAATCACCTCCTCGTCGTCAAACGTCTCTGTCCCGCCGAGAATCTTCTCAAGCTCGGCATAAGTCGCCTCTCCGCGGTCAGAACGGCTTCGCAACGCCAAAAGCCGGCTGAGCGTTGTGGGCACAGTGCGCCGCTCCAGCATCAGCCCTACAGCCTTGTCATTGTTCAGGTAGTAGTACAGGTATTCCCTGCGCACTCTCAGGGCCTCGCTTTGAGGAAACATTCTGGCGCCATAAAACAGCGCTTCCATCTTGACAAGGTCATCATTGAGATCATTTGCTTTGTCATAGATCTCAATGATGTCGTCCTCGTCAAAATAAGTGTCATCGCTCTTCGGCCGCCCTATTGTCTGATAGAAACGGTTGTAGAGCTCGTTGATGCTGTCTGCACCGCTCTCTCTCATTTCTTCTGAGCCTTCTCCCAGCTGTCTTTAAGAGCGATGGTGCGGTTAAACACGAGTTCTCCCTCACGTGAGTCGGGATCAGGAGTGAAGTAACCGATACGCTGGAACTGGAACGGACGTCCTGCCACGGCATTTTCAGCAAGGAAGGGCTCGATCTTGATATGCTCAACAACCTTGAGTGAGTCGGGATTGAGCATCTCGCGGAAGTCGCGGTCAGGTTCCGAAGCAGGATCTTCCACGGCAAACAGACGGTCGTAGAGACGTGCGGTTGCATCGACAGCGTGCTCGGCGCTCACCCAGTGAAGCGTGCCCTTCACCTTGCGCATGCTTCCGGGCAGTCCGCTGCGCGTTTCAGGATCGTAGGTACACCGGATCTCGGTGATATTCCCGTCGGCATCCTTCACCACGTCGGTACATTTGATAATGTAGGCTCCTTTGAGGCGCACTTCACCACCGGGAGCGAGACGGAAAAACTTTTTGGG
>CAZKXM010000036.1:0-18395 GCA_964556785.1 uncultured Bacteroides sp.
CAACTACGACTGGATGAAGCCCTTCTCATTCCTCGACTTTATCCGCGACGTAGGCAAGCACATCACCGTCAACTATATGATGGCCAAGGACTCGGTCAAGAAGCGCCTCAGCGGCGAAAGCCAGCAGGGAATGTCGTTCACCGAATTCTCCTATCAGCTTGTGCAGGGCTACGACTTCCTCAACCTCTACCGCGAGAAGAACTGCCGCCTGCAGCTCGGAGGAAGCGACCAGTGGGGAAACATCACAACCGGCACCGAACTCATCCGCCGCTGTGAAGGCGGCGAGGCCTTCGCCCTCACCTGCCCGCTGATCACCAAGGCCGACGGAAAGAAGTTCGGCAAAACCGAAAACGGCAACGTTTGGCTCGATCCCGAACGCACTTCGCCCTACGCTTTCTATCAGTTCTGGCTCAACACATCCGACGACGACGCCGAAAAATATATCAAGATCTTCACCGAACTCACTCAGCAGGAGGTTGAAGCCCTTGTCGAGGAACAGAAGAAAGATCCCGGCGCACGCCCGCTTCAGAAACGCCTTGCAAAAGAGATCACCACAATGGTGCACAGCGCCGCCGACTATGAGGCCGCCGTCGAGGCATCGCAGATTCTCTTCTCCAACAAGGCTGCCGAGGCCCTTCGCCGAATCGACGAGAAGACCCTGCTCGACGTTATGGAAGGTGTGCCCCGCTTCGAGATCGAGCGCAGCGACATCGAGAGCGGAATCAAGCTTGCCGACCTCCTCACCGACAAAGCAGCCGTGTTCCCCTCAAAAGGCGAGATGCGCAAAATGGTTCAGGGCGGCGGCGTGAGCATCAACAAGGAGAAAATAGCCGATCCTTACGCACCCGCAACCACCGACATGCTCCTGCAAGACAAGTATATCCTCGTTCAGCGCGGCAAAAAGAACTATTACCTCCTGATCGTGAAGTAATTCCTCTCCACCTGCCGACTATATTCATTCCCCTAAAGAATCCGAATTTTCACAAAATTGTGAAAATTCGGATTCTTTTAATTATCTTTGCGCTCAAATGATCGTTACATTTGAAAAGGCATATCTGAAAGAACTTTTTGAGAAGGGACGTTGTTCCGAAAAGAAACACCGTTTTCAGCCTCAGATTGTCAAAGTCTATCAAAGGAGGATTGAGCAACTACGGTCTGCTCCTGCTCCTCAAACTCTATATCAATTTTACGCACTGCATTTTGAGGCGTTGAAAGGAGATAAAGCAGGCTTGTTTTCTGTCCGTGTTAATGATCAATATCGGATTGAGTTCGGTATCGGTTACGACAACAACCAGCCTCAGTTGACGATATGCAATATTGTTGAACTATCAAACCATTATGATTAAGATGACTACACTACAAAATATCGACCCGACAATGATAGCCAACAATCTGATACCCTCAAGCCCCACTCATCCCGGTGAATTTCTTCGGGAGGAGATTGAGTGCCGGGGAATATCCCAGTCAAAACTCGCTCAGGAGATCGGTGTGAAAGTTTCGTTGCTTAATGAGCTGATTAACGGTAAGCGCGATTTCACAATTGAATATGCGCTGATGATTGAAGCCGCACTTGGTATTGATGCTGATTTCTGGATCAACCAGCAGTCGAGTTACAGCAAAGCCCGTGCAAAGCAAAACAGTACCTTCATGGCAAAACTCGCCGGCATCCGCCGTATCGCCGCCGCGCTCTAACATACTAATCCTCCATACGCCGCCATTTGCGGCAAATTCATCCAATAGGGCATAAATGATGAATTATTCACTAATTCATCATTTGTATCTACATCAAAAAGAAAAAGCCTGAGGCAAGGGATGGCCGGAGAAAGCTTCTGTGAGAGCACTCGGCGGGTGTGCAGGATTTTTGGTTTGGTTTATCGGGGAGCATTTATTAACTTTGCATTATGTTACAACAGATTGAATCTCTAAAGGCCGAAATTGAAGGTCTGAAAGCCTCGTCGCCCGAAAAGGTTGAGGAACTCCGCATAAAGTATCTGAGCAAGAAAGGTGCCGTGTCGGCGCTTTTCAATGATTTCCGCAATGTTGCTGCCGATCAGAAACGCGCTATCGGTCAGGCACTCAACGATCTCAAGAATCTTGCCACCGACAAGATCAACTCGCTGCGCGACGAGGCTGAGGCGGCCAAAGCCTCAGGCGATTCAGCCGCTCTCGACCTGACGCGCACCGCGGCTCCGATGCCTTTGGGCACCCGCCACCCGCTGAAGATTGTCGAGGGTCAGATCATCGATATTTTCTCGCGCCTGGGATTCTCTGTGGCAGAAGGGCCGGAGATTGAAGATGACTGGCATGTGTTTTCAGCCCTCAACTTCGCGCCCGACCATCCTGCCCGCGACATGCAGGACACATTTTTTGTGCGCCGTCAGCCCGATGTGCTGCTCCGCACCCACACCTCGTCGGTTCAGAGCCGCGTGATGGAGAAAACCCAGTCCCCCATCCGCATTATCTGCCCCGGCAGGGTTTACCGCAACGAAGCGATCTCGGCCCGCGCCCACTGCTTCTTCCATCAGGTGGAGGCGCTCTACGTCGACGAGCATGTTACATTCAGCGACCTGAAGCAGACGCTGCTCTACTTTGCGCGCGAGATGTTCGGCCCCGAGACCAAGATACGCCTGCGCCCCAGCTACTTCCCCTTCACCGAGCCGTCGGCCGAAATGGACATCTCGTGCAACCTCTGCGGTGGCAAGGGATGCTCGTTCTGCAAGCACACCGGATGGGTGGAGATTCTCGGCTGCGGCATGGTCGATCCGGCTGTGCTCGACTCATGCGGCATCGACTCCAAGCGCTACACCGGATTCGCTTTAGGAATGGGCGTGGAGCGCATCACCAATCTCAAATATCAGGTCAAGGATCTGCGCATGTTCTCTGAAAACGACCGCCGTTTCCTTGAGGAATTTCAAAGCGCACGCTGATAGCCATGGCCTCTCTCGCAGCTGAAATAGCTCTCGTAGGGCTCGGAGGTGCACTCGGTGCCATCTCGCGCTACGGCGTGGAACACATGGGCATCTTTGACAACGATAAGTATTACTACACCGTTGCCATCAACATCACCGGATGTATAGTGATCGGCACCCTGTGGGCGCTGTTCCAGCACTTCGGCGTGGCCCGTATCTGGTATCTTTTCGCACTCACCGGCTTCCTCGGAGGCTACACCACCTATTCGGCATTCACCCTCGACGCCATCACCCAATGGCAAGGCGGGCGCCCTGACATAACGCTGCTCTACATCGCCATCACCCTTGTTGGCGGATTGGGCGGGTGTGCGCTCGGCCTGCTCGGCACCGAGAAACTCCTCAAGATGCTCGGATGACCATCAAGGAGCGATACAGCGCCGTGATTGAATGGTTTGAGCAGACCTCGCCCGAACCACGCACCGAGTTGCGCTACGACAATCCTTTTCAGCTGCTTGTGGCGGTGATCCTGTCGGCACAGTGCACCGACAAGCGCGTAAACCTGATCACTCCCCCGCTTTTCGAGGCTTTCCCCACAGCGCAGGCAATGGCCGCCGCTACACCTGAGCAGGTGTTTGAGCTGATCAAATCGTGCTCCTACCCTAACAATAAGACGCGTTCGCTTTTAGGAATGGCCCGGAAGCTCACTGACGACTTTGGCGGCGAAGTGCCCTCCGATCTCGACTCGCTTCTGTCGCTGCCGGGAGTGGGCCGCAAGACGGCCAACGTAATCCTCTCCGTGGTGTTTGACAAAGCCGCGATGGCTGTCGACACCCATGTGTTCCGTGTGAGCGAACGCATCGGGCTCACCACAGGGTCGCGCAATCCCCGACAGACCGAGGAGACGCTCATGCGCTATATCCCCTCTGAGAAAGTGGCACGGGCACATCACTGGCTTATTCTCCACGGGCGCTATGTCTGCAAAGCTCGCCGGCCCGATTGCCTGAACTGCGGCCTGACAGCAGTGTGCCGCCACTATCAACGCTCATCAACCTCCAGATGATCAGGATCGGAATTCGCCACTCGGTGGTGCACCAGTATCTGCGCTACATCTGCGTCGGCGTGATCAACACCCTCGTCACCCTTCTGGTCATATTCCTGTGTAAAAGCATTCTGGGTATCAATCCATGGTGGTCAAACGCCATAGGCTATGTTGCCGGAGTGGTCAATTCGTTTATCTGGAACAAAAAATGGGTGTTCCGGTCAAAGCGTGGCAGCATGCCCGAGGCACTGAAATTCGTTGCCGGATTCCTGATTTGCTATGCCATTCAGTTCGGTACCACCCGTTTCATGGTAATCAACATGGGCATCGGGCAGCTTCTGTGGCCAGTCGGCCCGTTCACCATCAGCGGCTACGGTGTGGCCACGATTATTGGAATGGGAATCTACACGGTGGCAAATTTTGTGTTCAACAAGCTTGTGACATTCAAATAACTCATACCGATGCCGAACCTGTCAGTGCGCCCCTACACTCCCGTCGACGCTCCCGTGTGGAACGCCTTTACGGCCGGGTCTAAAAACGCTACCTTCCTGCTCGACCGCCGCTACATGGACTATCACTCCGACCGGTTTACCGACGCATCGCTGATCATTGAGCGCAAAGGACAGTCGAAGCCCTGCATGCTTTTCGCAGCAAGCCGGCAGGGAGAAACCGTCACCGCCCACGGCGGCCTCACTTATGGCGGCCTGATCATGCCTTTCACCGGCGCCGACGGTGCTGATGTTGTTCACGCTATGGAGCTGATCGCCGACCATTACCGCGCAACAGGAGCCTCAACTCTGATCTACAAAGCAATTCCATATATCTATCACCGCAATCCCTCCGACGAAGACCTCTACGCTCTGTTCCGCCTCGGCGCTGCGGCTGAAGGGTGCGGACTCTCCTCGGCCATTGATCTGCATAACCCCTGCCGTTTCAATGAAAACATGCGGCGCAATGTGCGCAAGGCCCGCACGGCATATTTATCGTTCTCCACTGGCGGCACTGAATCGCTTGCCGAATTTCACTCAATCCTAAGCAGGGTTCTGAGCGAACGGCATAACACTCGCCCGGTCCACACTCTTGCCGAGCTGCAACTGCTTGCAGGCCGATTCCCTCAAAACATTATCCTCGCAGCGGCACATAACCCGGCCGGAAGGATGGTGGCGGGAACCCTCCTGTTTCTCACCGACAGGGTTGCCCATGCACAATACATAGCAGCCACCGACGAAGGTCGCGCAACAGGTGCACTGCCCGCCCTGTTCAGCTATGTGATTGAAAACTTGTGTGCCGGCCGGACCTACCTCGATTTCGGCATCAGCACCGAGCAAGGCGGAGCGATACTCAACGAGGGTCTGCTCCACCAGAAATATTCGATGGGCGGACGCGGTGTGGCCTACAACATTTTCCGGCTCAGTCTCTGAAAGGCGACGCATCGCCGGCACCTTCACGCAGAATCTCGGGCGACGACGAATCTGTCAGGTCAACAACTGTCGACCCTTCAAGCGACCCGCTGCCACCGTCGATCATCAGATCGGCCTGTCCGCCGTAACGCAGGGCTATCGACTCGGGATCGCTCCCTTCTTCGGGATAGTCGGCATCCCACGTGATTGAGGTTGACAACACCGGATTGCCGAGCGTCTCGGCAAGGCGCCGCGCTATCGCATTGTCGGGCACGCGCACCCCAACCTCCTTTCGACCCTTGAACACTTTGGGCAGATGGGTCGAGGCCGGAAGCACAAATGTGTAAGGGCCCGGAATCAGGTCCTTGATAAGGCGGTAAGCCGCGTTGTCGATCTTGGCATACTCGCTTGCCTGCGACAGATCGCTGCATATAACCGACAGGCTCTCCTTGCGGGTGTCGATTCCCTTGATGTCACACACGCGCTTGATCGCGCTTCCGTTAAGCGCATCGCAACCAATGGCATAGAGGGTGTCGGTGGGGTAAACGATCACACCCCCCTCACGCATCACAGCGGCGGCTTCGTCAATGAAACGCTCGTTAATGCTCGTCGGAAAAATTTTCAGGACTCTCATGGCAAAATCGTTTTAACTTCAATATTCTTTGCGTCGGCAAACCGGGTCAGTAACCCGGTTGTGAGATCAATCAGTTCGGCGTCGGGCATCTCCTGTCCGTAAATATTGACCGTCATCAGCAACCGGCGCGTGTCGGGGCTGAGTTTTGTGCGCTCGTTGTCGCTTGTGGGCGTACCGATACCGCCAACCGCATCCCTGAACACCGGCAACCCCTCTATGTTGAGCTGACCGCGCCCTATAGCCTCGAAGTCCTCACCGGCACGGCCAACACCGAGTGTCAGGGTGTCGCCGGAAATCTTGTCGGCATCGAATCCGCCTATCGAGTATCCTGATCTGACTGAAATCAGGTTAATCAGATCGATCAATGTCAGAGTGCGGTAAAGCTCCATCCCCTTGACCATGCGGCGACACAGGGCCTCGGCCGACGGCCGGTAACGGTTAGGCTCCTTGCCGAGAACCTTGTAGGCTGCCCGTGTGGCAGCTATGGCGGGGCGCTTGTTGATCTCCGGCATCTGCCATGTTTGTCTCACCCGCTCCCCCTCCTGCTCGAGAAGGAGCCAGGCGTCGTGGCATGTCGGCCCGTTAGTGACATCAGCCATTATGGCAATCAGCCTGTAACCGGGCGCGGCTTCCTTGAGTATAGGATCAAATAGAAATTCCATTCTGTTTCAAAGTTTACAAAAAAGAGACGCGTTGTTTCACAACAACGCGGCCCAGATAAACCTTTATCTTAATCTAATACTATGAAAAACACACATGCAAAAATATTTAATAATTTCATCATGACAAAGAGTGAACAACAAAATTCCAAAAATTTGACATTTTTTATAAAAACCTGTCAAAAAAATTGAAGCCCCGGCAGGAGCGACATTGCTCCGTGCCGGGCTTCGTGCAAACTGTGAATAAGGGTCTTGAGAGTGTGAGATCGCTTCAGCTCACAGTGACGCTCAGGCTTTCTTCTTGGCCTCAGCCTCGTAGATGAGGGTAAGCGAGGGCTCGTCGCACACTTCGGCCGGGCCGAAGTACTGGATCGCACCCGGATAAATGAAGCAGGTATCGACTGCCCACTTGTCGCGCTTCTCGACAAATTTGCGGAACGGGCCTCCGTTAAGGTCAACAAGAGCCTTCTGTATCACGGGCTTCATCTCACCGTGGCGGCGCTCCATGTTCATCATCATGGTGATGGGAATGCCACCCGGCTGCCATTCCTCAACAGGCTTGGTGAGGTCGCGGAGCAAAGTCATATAGCCCGTCACTCCGGCCTTGATCAGGCAGGCGGCATTATAGCCGAGCCCGTAACAATAGTTGGCGTCGAAGTTCGAGGGGAAAGCGCAGCGGCCTTCATAACCGAAGAAGTGGTGCATCGAGGCAAACTTGCCGTTATAGCGGCCCTCGGCACGCATAGCCTCCAGACGGTCAGACACCATGTGGCTGATAAGCTTTTCTGTCTCGATCAGCGACACCTGCACATTGCCGTGAGGGTCGCGGTCAAGAGTGAGCTGACGCGCCACATTGTGGGGCAGCGCGGCGAAAATGCGTGAGTTGTCGGCCGAGAGGTTCTCGATAACGAAATGGCGCAGCGCCTTGTCGTCGAGATCGGCAATCTCGCCCTGCTTCTCGACAAGCATGTCGTTGAGCTCGGCGATAAGCCGCTTCATCGAAGGAAGGAACTCGATAATACCCTCGGGAATGAGCACGGAGCCGAAGTTGTTGCCATCGGCAGCACGGCGGGCCACAACGTTGGCGATATGATCAACGATTTCGGCAAGTGTGGTGTTGTTAGCCTCAACCTCTTCCGAGATCAGGCAGATGTTAGGCTGTGTGCGCAGCGCGCATTCAAGAGCGATATGGCTTGCCGAACGGCCCATAAGCTTCATGAAGTGCCAGTATTTTCTTGAAGAGTTGCAGTCGCGCTGAATGTTGCCGATCAGTCCGGAGTAAACCTTAGTAGCGGTGTCGAAGCCAAATGAGGTTTCGATCTGGGCGTTCTTCAGGTCACCGTCAATCGTTTTGGGGCAACCGATCACCTGCACACCGGCATTGATGCTCTTATAGTATTCGGCAAGCACTCCGGCATTGGTGTTTGAATCATCGCCGCCAATGATCACGAGGGCTCCGATGCCAAGTTTCTTAAGAATCTCAAGGCCCTTGTCAAACTGCTCCTTTGTCTCGAGCTTTGTGCGACCTGAGGCGATCATGTCAAAACCGCCCGTGTTGCGATACTCGTCGATGATATCGGCTGTAAGTTCCTTATATTTGTGGTCAACGAGGCCGCTCGGGCCCATCAGGAAGCCATAGAGGCGGCTGTCGGGATGGATCTTCTTGATGCCGTCGAAAAGACCGCAGATCACATTGTGGCCGCCGGGCGCCTGTCCGCCCGAAAGAATCACTCCGACAGTGAGGGGCGATGAAGGGGTCGGGGCTGTCTCTTTCTCAAAATGGAGCTCGGGCAGACCGTAGGTGTTAGGGAAAAGTTTCTTGATCTCCTCCTGATCGGCAACCGATTCGGTGGGCTGACCCTTTACGGCCTTAACATTTCCCTGAAGCTCTACGGGAAGCTTGGGACGATACTCGGCGCGAACCTGCTGCAGTGCGCTCTTCTTCATAGAAAAACGATATTATTAAGTTTGATACAAATTGATTTTACAATGCGCCTCATCGGAGCATTTTGCGAAGCGAGTGCAAATTTCGGAATTTTTTTTGTCTTTTGGAAAGATTCTGCCTTAAAAATTGGCAAATCTGTGTCAATGTATCAGTTTCGGTGCACGCAGAGGAAGGCCGATGCCTATGCCGCCGCTCCAGTGACACGCCGGTGTGGAACGATAGTTGCCATACAGCCTCACTGCCGCAAACGGCAGCTTCAGCACAAGCGACAGATCGCCCAGAAATTCAGCCGAGTCAAACCAGCGGCCATAGCGGGCCCCGCCGTCAGCCTCTGGGAGGATGCGGCGCATCGGTGCAAACAGATAAGCCGATGCTCGCAGGTGAAGCGCCGAAGTGATATTGATCACGGGCACAACTCCGGCTGCAAGCCACTGATTGGCTCTGAAGCCGGGATCATAGAGATCCAGACTCGACGGAACAGGGTTGAAAGCCGACGCACGCACAATCGAGGCATCGTAGGTGGGTTGCAGGCAGGCGGTCGACCAATGGGCAAAACCCTCCACCCCGATAATAAACCGACGTGAAATGGGGAAGAAATCGCGCACTCCAACATGGAAGTCGCCCCACCCCTCCTTGTGCCACGGCCGCGCATCGACTCCGGGATTGCTCACGCGCCTGCGGCCATAGATGCCGGTGGCGGTCGCCCTGAAGTCCCATCCCGCGGTGGGCAGGTTCTCGTCATCGAGAGTCGACCTGTGCCATTCGAGCGAAAGCTCGCCCAGATCGGTTGTCAGTTTTTCCTTGCCATGGCTGGTTGAGTTGTCAAACCAGCGCGAGTAGCTGTCGGCAATACGCCCGCCGGCAAGAGTGGCCTGCAGAGTGCCGTGATAGCCCGCAGCTATGCGGTAAGAGGCGCTTCCATAAACCGTGGTCGACGATATGAAGGCCGGAGCCGAGAAATCGTAGAACATACGCTCGGTTTCATAGAGCCGCTCGCGCTGCACGCTGAAGTTGAGCGACACAGCCGAAGGAACGCCGGTGCGCAGGTGCATGGTTGTCGACGCAAGGGCAGCCATGTAGTTCTGACCGAGCCAGGCCTCCAGGCCCACATCAGGGGCGCGGAAACTGTAGCGCGCCCAGCGTGCACCCGCATAGATCATGCTTCCGGGCGACGATGTGAGATACCCGCCGATCCCTAAATGATAGTCGTTCTCGGGATCAGCCTTGAGATTGAGGGAGTAGAGTCCGTCATTCTTATTGTATTCGGCATGCGGCACAAGGTTACGCATGCGCCCCGACGAAGCCACGCGGTAGAAACCGCGACGTGCCTCCCCGACGGTCATTGTGTCAGGAGGAAGCTTCAGCCCGCCGCGGAAGGTGTTGGAGATATATTCTGTCTTACCGCGGTCGGCACCGGTGACCGTCAGGGTGTTGAATCGCAAATCTTTCCACTGACTGCGGAATGCGGCGCGGCGACGGTTCACCTCAGCCACCGGACGCCGGGCGCTGATGCGTGTCTGAAGCGAGTCGGCCAAGGCCAGCCCGCGCTTGTAGCCGATCTCATAAATCTCCTTGGCCGCGCCCCAGTTCAGGAGCCCGAAACGCGAAAGGTCGAACACCACGTTCACCCCCTTATTGTCGGGGAACGGCGCCATGTAGCCGGTCATGATCATGTTCTCGAGCTGGTTGACGAGGTCGTTCAGGCCCGGGGGTGTGTTGGGAGTCGAAACGTCTACTCCAATCAGACGGTCAGGGTGAAAGTCGCGCTCCATCACATTAACCGGATAGACGTCGTAGAGTCCGCCGTCATAAAACAGCGTATCGCCAATCTCGATCGGCTGAAACACCAGCGGGAAGCTCATCGAAGCCCTTACACACTCTGCGAGCTCACCGTTGGAAAACGCCACCGACTCATGCCGGTAGATGTCGCTGGCCACACATCGGTAAGGCACCATCAGTTTATTGAAATCGCCGCCGCATGCACCTGTGGCCGGCGCATAGAGCTCCATGAACGCAAAGCTCATGGGCAGCGGGTTGATCAGACGCGTAGGCAGCATTCCGGCCATAGCCGATGCATCGTTAGGCGACAGGTTGACACTCACCCAGTCAGGGCGAGGCGACGGTGTGGAGTAGAGATAGCGGTCCTTGTCGCTGATCTGACCTGTCGACCATTCTGCAAAATCTTTCGAGGTTATGATCTCCATCATCTCCTGAGGAGAATAGCCCATGGCATAGAGCGACCCTACAATGGCGCCCATCGATGTGCCGGTAACATAGTCAACCGGAATCTCATTCTCTTCCAGGGCCTGAATGAAACCAATGTGGGCAATTCCCTTGCAGCCCCCGCCGCTGAGCACAAGCCCTACAGTCTCAGCCCCGGCCGTCATCCCGGCAGCCAGAGCCATCACCATAAACATAATTTTTCGAAGCATTTGTGGTGGATTAGTTGTGAACGTGAATTATCTAAAGCTATAACAACCATAAGCCCGAAAAGTTAACGCCGCTACCGATAATAGCAGCAGAGGCTGCCCGACTCGTTGATCAGGCAGCCTCCGTAAGCAGGATTCGGTTTCGGTTATTTCTTGCCGATAGCTTTCGCCGTTGCGGCAGGAATGCCCTCCTTGTTGAGCATCACGGAGAGGGTCTTGGCAAGGAAATAAGGCTCTGAAACGTAGAAGTAGCCGCCATAAAGCTGGTTGGTGTCCCACGAATTCTTCACCTTATAGTAGCGGTTGCCCTCCTGATCGGTGGCGCGGCCCACAATCACCATGCCGTGGTCATCGGTTGTCTCCTGGCGGTCAAACATCTCCTGACGCACCTCGGGAGTAACCTCGATTTCAGCGCGGGGGCCCTTCTGTTCAAACTTGGCATTCTCGCGATCCTTGTCGCTGAGCTGCACCCAGCGCGAGAGCTCGGTGCCGTCCATGTCGGCTTCATTCTTGTCGGCGGGCATGATGGCATAGCCTTCGCGCCAGTTGAAGCCGCCTTCGCTCACATCGGCCGCCCACACAACTGAGTAGCCTTTCTCCAGAGCGTTGTCAACAGTGGCCTTGAGCTCGTCGAGAGGCACATTGTAGTAGGACTCGCAGAGCCAGTTATCCGGCACCTCAAGCACAAAAGGCTTATACATCGGATGATGGGTAAACGAGGTGAGCTTCACATAGTCGTTCATGTCAAGCCCTAACGCATCGGCAAAGCTGCGGGGAGTGTAGGTTTTGCCCTCATAGGTGAATGTCTCGGGAATCTCGCCCATGTAGGCGTCGAGAATTCCTTCGAGCCCCTGGCGCCACGCTGTGGTGAGGCGCTTCCCTTTCTTGGCGGTAATGCCTTTAACATAGCCGCCCAGAGCCTCATCGAGCTCATAATGGTCGTGCTTGGTCTCGCCGTAATTAAGCCCGCGGTAAGCCTCCTCGGGCATCATTCCGTAACGGTCGAACACATAGTTGACATCGCCTACAGCACCGCCCGACGCAAAGTTGGTCTCACCGTAGAGGCGCACGAATCTGTCAGCCTTGTCAGAATAGCAGTGACGCACGGTGAACATCTCGCTCAGATCAATTTCCTTGCCGGTCTTGCGCAGAATCTCGTCTTCAAGAAACGAGGTTGTGGCGAAACACCAGCATGTTCCGCTCTTGTTCTGATCCTTTACCGGACCGGTCTTGACAAGAACCACATCGGTGAAGGTAAATCCGGTTGAGTCGGGCACCACAACCTTGTCGTCGGCGCGCCCCGTCAGCCCGGCGGCCGCAAGTGCCGCCATCATGATCAGTCCTTTCTTCATTTTGCTGCTGCTTTGAGAGTTTCGTCCATATTGCGGGCCGCACGGCGTCCGTCGCCCATGGCGAGGATCACTGTTGCGCCGCCACGCACAATATCGCCGCCGGCAAAGAGTGTCGGGATCGACGACTGCATGGTCTCCTCGTTGACCACGATAGTGCCTCTGCGCGACACCTCGAGGCCAGGAACTGTACTCGGCACCAGAGGATTGGGCGACACACCCACGGCAACGATAACCAGATCGACAGGCACGTCGACAATCGCTCCATCAACCGGCACCGGGCTGCGGCGTCCGCTCTCGTCGGGCTCGCCGAGCTCCATGCGCTGAAGACGCATGCCGTTGACATGGCCATTCTCATCGGCTGTATATTCAAGGGGATTGTGGAGTGTCATGAAAGTCACACCCTCCTGCTTGGCATGGTGAACCTCCTCAACACGGGCAGGCATCTCCTCCTCGCTGCGGCGGTAGACCACGATAGCCTCCTGCGCACCCATGCGGCGGGCTGTACGCACTGCATCCATGGCGGTGTTGCCGCCGCCGATCACAGCCACACGCTTGCCGAGCATAACGGGAGTGTCAAACCCTTCCCGACCGGCACCCATCAGGTTGATGCGGGTCAGATATTCGTTACACGACATCACCCCGACAAGGTTTTCGCCGGGAATGTTCATAAAGCGGGGCAGACCGGCGCCTGAACCGACAAACACGCCCTTGAAACCTACCTCGCGGAGATAGTCGAGCGTAACGGTCTTGCCCACAACAACATCCTTCACAAATTCCACACCACGCTTACGCAGGGCTGTGATCTCTGCCTCGACAACAGTGTTGGGCAGACGGAATTCGGGAATGCCATACTTGAGCACACCGCCGATCTCGTGGAGTGCCTCGAACACAGTCACGGCATAGCCGCGGGCTGCCATCTCACCGGCAAACGAAAGGCCGGCGGGGCCCGAGCCTATCACTGCAATCTTCACGGCATCGGCAGCAGGATGCTCTGCGGGCTGCGCAGGTGCGTCGGCGGGCTGATTCAGGGCGCTGTCGGCAGCAAAACGCTCCAGATAGCCGATGGCAACCGGCTCGCGCTTGCTCTTGTGGTAGATACACTTCGACTCACACTGTTTTTCCTGAGGACACACGCGGCCACACACCGCCGGGAGCGCGCTGGTGGCGCGCAGAACGGTGATAGCCTCCTTGAGGTCGCCGCGCTGTATATTCTTGATAAAGCCGGGAATGTCGATCGACACCGGGCAGCCGGTCATACACATCGGTGCCGGGCAGTCGAGACAGCGGGTGGCCTCCTGTGTGGCCTGCTCGGCTGTCAGGCCCATATTCACTTCCCATGTCGGGTGGGCTATTCTGTCGGCGGGATCGAGCTCGCGCATCTTCACGCGAGGAATTGCCATACGTTCTTTGGCGGGCATCGCCGCGCGGAGTTCCTCGCGCCAGGCTGCATCACGCGGAGCCAGCTGTTTCTTATTGTCTTCCATTGCTCTGATTCTTTATTTTTTAGGTGAAGCACTAAAAGAGCGCAGACGGCTCATCATTTCGTTAAAGTCAACCTTGTGGGCGTCAAACTCAGGACCCTCTATGCACACAAAGCGGGTCTTGCCGTCAACACTGACGCGGCAGGCGCCACACATGCCCGTACCGTCAACCATAATGGTGTTGAGCGAGCACACTGTGGGAATGTCATACTTGCGGGTAAGCTCGGCAACAAACTTCATCATGATCGCCGGACCGATCGTCACCACCATGTCAACTTTCTCGCGGTTGATCACTTCCTCGACTCCGGCGGTAACAAGGCCCTTCCGGCCCTTAGAGCCGTCGTCGGTCATAATGATCACCTCGTCGCTCCAGGGGCGCACTTCGTCTTCAAGAATCACAAGGTCGGCCGTGCGGGCTGCAAGCACTGACACAACCCTGTTGCCGGCTTGCTTCATGGCCTTGATGATGGGGAGCAGAGGCGCCACTCCGACACCACCGCCGCAGCACACAACCGTGCCCACCTTCTCGATGTGTGTGGCCTGTCCTAACGGGCCCACAACATCCACAAGCTCCTCGCCCGGCTCGAGCGCACAGATCTTTCTAGTTGAATCGCCAACCTGCTGGATTACGAGCGTGATCGTGCCCGCTTCAACATCGGCATCGGCTATTGTCAGGGGAATTCGCTCGCCTCCCTCGCAGGCACGGACAATCACAAAGTGACCCGGACGGCGCGAACGCGCGATCATCGGCGCTTCAACCACCAGCTTCACCACGTTTTCCGAAAAATGTTCTTTCGATACTATCTTGGCCATGATATTGGTTTAAGGGTTTCGTTATATCTGCACAAAGTTACACACTTTTTCTTCATTACACCCCATCACAACTATGTTAGAAAGCATCATCAACAAAAAATGTCAAAAAAATTTTGGAGTTTCCGCAAATTCTCCTACCTTTGCACTCGCAAACCTCTAATGGCGGGATAGCTCAGTTGGTTAGAGCGTCGGATTCATAACCCGGAGGTCCCGAGTTCAATTCTCGGTCCCGCTACTCTCAGGCATCGGACAGTCGGTCATTAACTGACGGTCCGATGCTTTTTTATGGCCGTCCCTCGCACATTTCACGGCTCGCGCTTGTTATATTCAAAAAACTGATACCGATGAGAAAAAAACTCGTGATTTCAACCGGCGCAGGAATGAGCGCCGAGAGCGGGCTCAGCACATTCCGCGACGCCGGCGGCCTTTGGGACAACTACCCGGTGATGGATGTGGCGAGCGCCGACGGATTTGCACGCAACCCCGAGCTTGTCCATGAGTTCTACAACAAACGCCGCCGGGAGCTGGTGAAGGTTGATCCCAATGAGGGTCACAAGGCCCTCACTGAGCTCGAGAAATGGTATGACACTTTTATAATCACCCAGAATGTCGACGATCTCCACGAGCGGGCAGGCAGCCACTATGTTCTCCATCTCCATGGCGAGTTGATGAAGGTGAGGTCGCTCCGCCACCCCGACAGGGTCTACACTCTCGGGAGCGACAACCTTGAGACAACCGTTGACACCCGCGATTCTCACGGCGACCCCGTGCGCCCCCACATCGTCTTCTTTCAGGAAGAGGTGCCTAACATCGGCAAAGCGATCGAGCTGGCAGAGCAGGCCGATGTGTTTGTGGTCATCGGAACCTCCCTGGTGGTCTATCCCGCGGCCGCGCTCCTCAATTATGTAAGAAAAGGGGTTCCGGTCTATTATATCGACCCGAACCCCGCTCCTGTCCCCGAAGGGGTGACGGTTTTGAAGATGCGCGCCACTGAAGGTGTCAAGCACCTCGTGGAGCTGCTGCGTCCTAAAGACTGATTTTCAGTGTTGTGATCACACCCTCAGTATCTTCCACACTCACAAGATAAGTTCCCGAAACCCATGAGGAGGTGTCGACAGAGTCGTTGCCGCGCTGACGGCGCAGGCATCGGCCCTGCAGGTCGTGGATCTCGAGCCACTCGACTGTGCGAGGGGTGTTAACGCTCAGAATGTGTCCGTCGGTGGTAACCGTAAAGGCCGCTTCAGGCACGGGCAGGCCCTCGATGCCGGTTTGAGGGAGGGTGCCCGTCTTGCTGGCCTGAACAAACATGCTCACGGGAATATCGCCCTGCTTTCCGGGGAACACGGCCTCAGGAACATCGATATAGATCTCATGATCACCGGCAGCAACCGGACCGAGATGGATAATGCGGTTGTCGATAACGTCGCCTGGACACCAGTTGCTGAACGACTGCCACATGCGCTCGGTGCGCTTCTGCAATGTGTAGATTCCGTTGGCCTGGGTGTTGTAGACACGGAACGGCTCACACGATGTGCGCCCCGGCTTGTACATCAACACATTCTCCTCGTCGAAATCAACATAGTGCCAGCGGCGGTTATACTCCTCTCCGTTCTCGTTGGCGCCGTGGTTGGAAGTAACGAGCACAATCTGGGCATCGGCAACATCCTCGTCCAAGCTGAACCTGTAGGTCTTGTTCGTGAAACCGAGGTTGTCGGTTGCGCTGCTCTGATAATTGTTGAGGTTACCGCCAACATATTCCGGATTCTTAATAACGATCGGAATCAGGATGTTGTCATCGGTCATAGGCAGCGCAGGCACAGATGTCTCAAAGTCAAGATAGCCCTTGAAAACATCGCTGCGGCCCGCACACCCTTCAATTTCATTGTTGGCCGCATACGGGATTCCGAATATTTCAAATTCAAGCCAGATATCGTAGGAAGCCCGCAGTCGGGAATCACGCAGAATGTTGCTCACGTAATCGATATTGTAGGCGTAAGGAACCTGATTCGGCTCCTTGTTCTTGTCCATGAACGGCGTGATGAAGCGGCCAATCTCAATCCTCTGAACCTCATTCGGATCATATGTTTCCTCCCCCTTGTTGACAAAAGCGAGGTTAACGTTACCGATACGGTCGTAGTTGTCACAGCACGCCTCCACAGTCACCTTCAGGTTAAGGTGTTCACCGATCGAATTAAGTTGGTCTTCAGTCAGACGGGTGGAATATAGCGAGTTGCGATGACGCAGAATCCCGTCGTCAGCGTCAGCGTATGGGTTGCGGTTAAGACCCGCATATCCGTCATAGAATATACATCCGTCATAGATGCGGAGCGTGGTCATCTCCTGAGTCTCGGTAGCCATCGCCATAGCCGAGGCTGCAAGAATGCCGCAGCCAAGTAAAAATGCTCTTTTCATTTCCAGTGCAAGTTATATTTTTCGTAATCTTAGCAAATTTAAGAGTAAAATTTCACATTTCCTTGTTAGTGAATCAAAAAAATTGTTAGATGATGCAACATTGTGTACCATTTCATCTATCCTCAACCTATATTTGCACAATCATGCACAAAGTCATATTATTTCTCTCATCACTGTTCCTCCTGGCCGTATCGGCCTGCAGCAGTAGGCCGCCCGAGTTCTACACCGAGCTCACCAACGTGAGCAAACTCTCGCTCACATCAATGTCAGTCAAGCGGCTCGGCATCATAGACGATGCCGTTTGGTGGAAACCCGGCGACCGGTTCGCCGCCTACACCTACACCACCTATCTCCATGCTTTTGTCGACCTGTCGCAGATAGCCCCAACCGACGTTATCGTCAACCAGGAGCAGAAAACCCTCACCGTCACCCTGCCCGAAATCAACATCGAGTTCCGCGGACGCGACATAGCCATGTGTGAGGAAGTCAATCGCGTCAGCGGCCTCCGGTCAGCCATCAAGCCCGAAGAAGTAGCACGCCTCAAGGAGGAGATCAATGCCCGCGTAGTCGATGAATGGGCCCACGACACCGAGCTCCATAGCCAGCTCACAGCCCGGGCCCGCGAAAAAGCCCGGACATTCTTCCAGTCACTCGCCCAATCTCATGGCTACACCGCCATCGTAAAGTTCAAGTAACCCAGAGCCTCCCCCTTATGAAAACCACAATCCGCATAGCCCTCCTTTCATTAGCCGTCATCGCCGCTCTCGCAGCCACCATTTGGCTTCGGAAAAGTCACAGCAGCTCCAATCCCATGATCCACGTAAGCGATCATTCCATCATCAGAATCCAGGATCTCACCCAACTCACCGTCACCGAATTCCACACAGAGCAGCCCGTGCTCGACAGCATCGGCTCGCGCCACATCTTCGCCCGACAGATCCTGCGAGGCACCATCAGCTACAATCTCGACAGCATCACCACCACCCACCGCAACGACACCCTCATCGTAACCCTTCCCCAGCCCACCATCACCATCCTCGAGTCAACAGAGCCCCACGCGTGGGAAATCCTCAAGCGATGGAACACCAGGCTCCTCTCCTCAAGCAATTTCACCAACGCCGAGATCAACACCATCAAGCACCGCGCCCGCCAAAAAGCCATCCGCGCCCTCCTCACCGACAGCCTCCTCCACCACTCCCGCACCCAAGCCCTCACCACCCTCCGCCCCCTCCTCCCCTCAACCCTCATCCTCCAGTAATCCCCAGCGCCGCCCCTCCGCCGCCTTTCGTCCCCCGCACCGCCCGCTTGCGGGGGCATTTCCC
>CAZKXM010000037.1:0-17809 GCA_964556785.1 uncultured Bacteroides sp.
GGGGGGGGGGGGGGGGTGGGGGGGGGGGGGGGCGGGGTGGGGGGGGGGGGGGGGGGGGGGGGATTTGGGGGGGGGGTTAGGGGAGGCGGTGGTTGTCGGCGTAGGAGTAGTAGCCGTCGGGGGAGATGATGAGGTGGTCGAGGAGGCGGATGTCGAGGAGCTTGGCGCCGTCGGCGATGCGGCGGGTGAGGGCGTCGTCCTGGGGACTGGGGGTGAGATTGCCTGAGGGATGGTTGTGGACGAGGATGATGCCGGCGGCGAGGGTGTCGATGGCGCTTCGGAATATGAGCTTTGGATCGACGACGGTGGCGGTGGTGCCTCCGCGGCTTATGCAGGTCTGGGTGATGACGTTGTTGGCGCGGGAGAGCATTACGGTGCGGAACTCTTCGTGGGGGAGATGCTCCATGGATGAGCGGACGAGTCGGTAAATGTCGGCGCTGGAGGTGATTTTTGTGGGTTGCTGTCCTGTTGCGGCATCGACTTCGTCGCGCCAGCGCCGGCTGAGCTCGAACACGGCTGCTATGAGGACTGCTTTTGCATCGCCGACTCCTTTGAACTTGCGCTTCATTTCGGCTATGCCTGATTTGGAGAGGGTGAGGAGTGAATTGTCGGAACGGTGGAGGATGTCGCGGCTCATGTCGATGACGGGGATTCCGCGGAGTCCTTCACCGAGGACGATGGCGAGGAGCTCGACGTTGCTGAGGGCGCGAATGCCTTGGCGGAGGGCTTTTTCGCGGGGGCGGTCGCTCTCCTGACGGTCGAGCATCTTGATGGGGAGGGATGTGTCGTCGGGGGCAGATGTCATAGGATTCCGGCTAACTGCATTAGATTTCTATAATGATCGGCTTTGCGGTTGATGGCCATGGGATAGGCGCGGGAGGTTGATGGCATGCGTGTGATGACGAGGTCGCGGCTGTCGGGCCACCGGGTTTGGACGATTGAGCCCATTCGGGGGAGCGGGGTGTCGGTTAGCTGGGCTACGACGGATGCGGCTTTTTCGCCTGTGGTGGCGACTACGTGACACTGTGGCAACTGGTGGATGAGGAGGCTGCGGAGATCGACGGGGGTTACGATTTCGAGGAATTCGTCGCTGGCATTGCCTTTGAGGCGCCGGATCTGATGGCATGTGTCGTGGAGTGCGATCCCTTTTTCGGTGAGAAACTGCTTGATGAGGGGGAGATTGAAGTTGCGGGGATCGGAGGGGTCGAGGAAATGGTCGGGACTCTGATAGAACACGATGCCCATTATTCGCCAGAAATCGTTGATGCGGTTGGGATAATAGAAATCCATTGACCATCTGACTTGCGCGGGTGGGAATGTGCCCATTATGAGTACTTTTGCTCCGGGTGGAGCAAACGGGGGCCATGGATGTGTCTCGACGGGGATGTTGGTCATTGTAAGGAAGAAGAGGGGGTTGGAGAGATTGAAAAAAGAAGCTCCGTCCATTGGGGATGGCGCCGGAGCTTCCAAATGAAAAAAATGAATTGCGGGTTGGAGGGCCGCTTAGGCTTTGATGCGCTCTACGTATGAGCCGTCGCGGGTGTCGACTTTCACTTTGTCGCCGATGTTGACAAAGAGGGGTACGCGGATTTCGGCGCCGGTCTCAACTGTTGCGGGCTTGAGGGTGTTGGTGGCGGTGTCGCCCTTGATGCCGGGTTCGGTGTAGGTTACCTCGAGGATGACGTTGACGGGCATCTCGCAGGTGAGGATGGTTTCGGAAGCGGCGTGGACCATTGCTTCGCAGATGTCGCCTTCCTTGAGGAACTCAACGCCTTCGATGCTTTCGCCGGGGATTGCAACCTGTTCGAATGTTTCGGTGTGCATGAAGTTGTAACCCATATCGTCTTTGTAGAGATACTGATAGGGGCGGCGCTCAATGCGCACTTCGTTGACTTTCACTCCCGAGTTCCATGTCTTGTCGAGGATGCGGCCGGTTTTGACGTTGCGGAGCTTTGTGCGGACGAAAGCGGGGCCTTTACCGGGCTTGACGTGAAGGAACTCTTTGATGAAGAAGTAATCGCCATCAATATCGAGGCACATGCCGTTTTTGAAATCTGCAGTGGTTGCCATAAAAAATCTAAGTGGTTGGGATGATTTGTTAAGCTATAATTTTCAGAATGCAAAATTAAACAATTTCCCTGAATAGCCGCATTTTTTTGAGGGTAAAAGCAAAAAAGCGGGAGCGACGCCGATGTGGGTGCCGCTCCTGCCCTGGAGTTGAATGATAGATAAACTGTGTAAATGGAAACTTAAGGATAGATATGTTTCGTTGAGGGGATCAGAGGTAGCGGTTGGCTGTTACCTGAAGATGATCGTCGAGCTCGAAGAGCCAGGGGCTGCCTGTGGGGATTTCGAGGGAGACGATGTCTTGGTCGGAGATATGTAGCAGCATTTTGGCGAGGGCGCGGAGGCTGTTGCCGTGGGCTGCGACGAGGACGGTGTCGTAGAGTCTCAGGGCGGGGGCAATCTTCTCCTCCCACACGGGGCGAACGCGCCCGATGGTGTCGGCGAGCGATTCACCACGAGGGATGACGTCGGACGGGAGGGAGGCATATTTTTCCTCGTTGGAGCTGTTGCGGGGATCGTCGGGCTGGAGCAACGGGGGGCGCACATCGAAGCTGCGGCGCCAGATGTGGACCTGCTCGTCGCCATACTTCTTTGCGGTTTCGGCTTTGTCGAGACCCTGCAGGGCGCCATAGTGTCGCTCGTTGAGATGCCAGTCTTTGTCGACGGGGACCCACGAGCGGTTCATTGCGTCGGCGGCAATCTGGAGGGTGTGGATGGCTCGCTTGAGATATGACGTGAAATAGTAACGGGGGAGGACTCCGGCGGCGAGCATTTTCTCGCCGGCGGCGCGGGCTTCGTCGCGCCCCTTGGGGCTGAGCTCAACGTCGGTCCAGCCGGTGAACCGGTTTTCGAGGTTCCAGGCGCTTTGGCCATGGCGAAGGAGAATGAGTTGTTTCATGCCTATATAACAAATCTCCCGCCTGAAAGGATTGACGGGAGATCTGTTAAAAGCCTTAAACGGGCTGGAGCTTATCTGAGGCTATGGAGGAGTGTCTCGACGGCTGTGCGGAGCTGTGCATCGTCGCCGTTGACGACTGTCTGCGGATTGTTGAGCACATAGACATCGGGCTCGAGCTGCTGGTTTTCGAGGAAGGAACCGTCGGGCAGACGGTAGCCCACCACGGGAATGCCGAAATAGAGCGACGGATCCTGCAGGGTTACCCAGTTGACGCTGGTCATTGTGCCGGGCACGGGGGCTCCGACGAGCTTTCCGAGGTTGCGGTGGCTGTAGACCCACGGGGTGCCGTGAGCGTTTGAATAGTTTGCCTCGCAGATCACCATTACCGAGGGTTTGTTCCAGCGGCGGGAGGGCATGTCGCAGGTTTCGGTGCCGCGCACTTCCTGGGTGAAATATTTTTCGCCGCTGAAGAGCACTTCGATGTCTTCGTGGAGGCGGCCGCCGCTGTTCCAGCGGGTGTCGATCACAATGCCTTCGCGGTCATTGTAGCGGCCGAGCACGTCGGCATAGACCTTGCGGAAGGAGGGGTCGGACATCGACTGGATGTGGACATAGCCGAGGCGGCCTCCCGAGATTGAGTCGACGTAGGCTGCGCGGCTTTTCACCCAGCGGTCGTAGAGCAGTGCTGACTCGACTCCGACGGTTGTGGGGATGAGGACTTCCTCGCCTGTTTTGCCGTCGGGGGAGGTGTAGCTGACGAGGGTTTTCTTGCGGGCGAGTCCGTTGAGCAGACGGGTCCAGTCGGCGTCGGCAGTTACGGGCTGATCGTTGATGGCGGTGATAACGGTGCCTGGAACGAGGCGGTTGTCGGCGCGGTCGGCGGGGCCACCGGCAATGACTTCGGCCACTTTGAGACCGTTGCCTGTGTAGCTCAGGTCGTAGATAAGGCCGAGTGAGGCTGTGGTTTCGTTTGCGGCGGGGCTGCGGTAGCCTGAGCCGGTGTGGCTGACGTTGAGCTCGCCGAGGATTTCGTCGAGCAGGCGGGCGAAGTCGTAGTTGTTGTCGATGTGAGGCATGAAGCGCGAGTAATGGTCGACGAGCTGGTCCCACTTCACGCCGTGCATGTCGGTGACATAGAAGCGTTCGCGCTCTTCGTTGCGCACAAAGTCGAGCATAAACTGGCGCTCGGCTGCCGGATCGATTTTCTGTGTGCCCTTGAAGCTGACGGGGGTCACTTTGCCGTTGCCGGGCTCGAGCTTGCTGAATGTGCTGCCGAGGAGGAAAATGATGTCACCCTCTTTGGCGGGAACCATGCGGAGGTTGTCGGCATCGAGCTTCCTGACGAGGCTTACGTCTTCATCGCGGAGGGAGATTTTCCAGAGATCGTAGCCTTGCTCGAAGGCGGCGAGATAATAGAGCGCGTCGCCATCCTTGGTGATCATGGCGTCGGCCATGTCGGCCGATGCGGGGGTGAGGCGCACCACACGGTCTTCCAATCCTTTGCGGTCGATCTTAATGGTTTTCTCGGGCTGTGCGGGCTCGGCTTCCTTGGCATCTTTGGCGCCTTTTTTCTTGCCGGCTTTTTTCTTGGACTTGGCATCGGGCTTATCGGCGGAGGCAGATTTTTTGCGCTGTTTCTCCACTTCCTGGAGCAGCTCATAGTCTTCTTCGCTGAGGCCGAACTTATCGTAGGCTTCCTGATTGAGGAACAGGAGCATCCAGTCCATTTCTGAACCCCACGAAGCGTGGTTGCGCATGCCGTAGCGCTCGCTGGCGAAGAGGATTGCGTTGCCGTCCATGACCCAGTGGGGGTTGAGGTCGAAATACCCGCTGTTGGTGAGGTTGATCATCTCGCCGTTTGTGGTGTCGAGAATGGCGATGTCGTAGTAGGGATCGTGATGGTTTGCCACGATATTGAGGGTAATCCAGCGGCTGTCGGGGGCCCACTCGATGTAGAAGTCGCCGTCGCGCTGGGGGTACTGGCTGCCGTCGGTGAGCTGACGGTCGGTGCCTGTGGCGAGATCGCGCACCATAATCTTCTGGCGGTCCTGAACGTAGATGAGCTTCTTGCCGTCGGGCGACACCACGGGATGTTCGCGCTCCACTTTGTCGGCGGGGTCGAAGAGGGGCTTTTCGGTGATAACGGTTGCGTTGGAGAAATTGGGGTCGTCCTTACGGGCGGGTGTGGCAGAATAGATTGTCTTGTGGCCGTCGCGCTGCGAGGTGTAGTAGATTGTACGCGAGTCGGAGCTCCATGAGGGGGAGTCTTCGGCAGCAGGGGTGGCTGAGATCTGCCTGATGGATGAATGGTCGGCCGACGACACAAAGAGGTCGCCGCGGTGGATAAACGCAATCTGCTTTCCGTCGGGCGAGGGCATTGCGCCTTCGGCTCCGTTGGAGAAGGAGATGTTGCGCTCTTTGTCGATGGGATCGATCACGATGTCGATGGCCAGGCGGGCCGGTTTTGATCCGGGCTTCATGGTGTAGATCTCGCCGTCCCAGGCGAAGGCGAGGGTCCCGTCGGCTCCCTGCGAGAGGAATCGCACGGGATGGTCGGTGAATTCGGTGAGGGGCGTGACGGCCGAGGGGTTGCTGATGGGGAATGAGTAGACATTCATCGAACCGCCGTTGCGTTCGCTCAGGAAATACACGGTGTTGCCGTCGGCTCCGGCCACGGGATTACGGTCTTCGCCGGGGCGGGCGGTGAGATTGGTGTGGGTTCCTGTGGCGGTGTCGTAGCGCCAGATGTCGCGGGTTACGGACGATGTGTGGTGTTTGCGCCACTCGTTTTCGTAGCCTTTCTGGTCCTGATAGAGAAAGCCTGAGCCGTCGGGGAGCCATGAGATCATCTGGGCGGGGGTGGCGAGCACCTGCTCGATGCGTCCGCCGCTGACGGGCACACGGTAGACCTCGGTGAGCTGCGATGTGGGGAAGAGTGCGCTCGATGCGGGATCCTGAATCGACGCGCTGAACAGAATCCACTCTCCGTCGGGCGAGAATGCCATGGGCACTTCGCGGCCTGAGTGGAATGTGAGTCGGCGTGCGGGGCCTCCGGCTGCATCCATGATGAAGATGTCGGCTCCGCCGTTGCGGTCGCTCGAAAAGGCAATCTTAGTGCCGTCGGGACTCCACACGGGGGTTGAGTCGAAAGCGGGGTGTGATGTGAGCCTCGTTGCCGTTCCTCCGGTTGCGGGGACGGTGAAGATGCTTCCGCGATAGGTGAAGGCCACGGTTTGTCCGTCGGGCGAAATGCTGACGTCGCGCAGCCACAGCGGAGTTTCGCCAAGGGCGGCGAAGCCGGTCAGTGCGGTCAGTGCGCACGCAAGAATCTGTTTCTTCATTGAAGTTGTGAAATGATTTGGTTTTACCGTGCAAAGATAGCCATCAATTTGCAATATGCCAACCGCGCGGGGCTATTGTGCAGCATGTCGCGTGGCGGGGAGGCGGGAAACCGACGGGGAGCGGCCTGCCGGCATTGCGGCGGGTCGCTCCCCGTTGTAAAAAAGATCGGGCTGCGCTGAGGCAGCTGTTGTTATCTGTCTTGAACGAGCGAAACGATGAGCTCCTTGGGATCGTCGTCGGAGGGGGCGAACATCACCTTGTCCTCGCGGGCGAGCCATCCGAGGGCTGCGTAAAGCTCTTTTTCTTTGAGTTTGGTCACTTTCTTGAGTTGTTTGGTGCCCATGGCATCTGCTGCGTTAAGTGCTTCCCATACGAGGCCTGCATTGAGGCCGATAGTGTCTGTGTTCATAATTGTAGATGTTTATTTAGTTGCTTTAATTACCATAACAACTCAGAGAGTGAGTTGGTTCAGGCTTCCTGCAGGATTGAAGGAGCTGTGTAAGTGCGTGTTGCCAGCTCCTGATTGAGCATGTAGAGGCCCATGCCGTCGTTACCGATCATGGTGAACTTGTCGATAAGTGTGCGGGCATTGTCTTCTTCCTCCACCTGCTCGGTGACAAACCATGCCAGACGGTCGCGGGTGGCATAGTCGTTCTCAGCCTCGGCCATGGCGAAGAGATTGTTGATGAGCGATGTCACTTTCTGCTCGTGGGCGAGGGTGTCCTTGAACGCTGCCAGGGGTGTGGGCCACTGGGTGGGCACGGCCTCGATGGCTTTGAGCTCTACACGGCCGCCGCGCTGGTTGATGTAGTTCATGAAAATCTCTGCATGGGCCTGTTCTTCCTTGAACTGGATGCGAAACCAGTTGGCCACGCCGGGCTGGCCGGCGTTTTCAAACTGCATTGCCATCGAGAGGTAGAGATAGGCCGACCAGAGTTCGGCGTTGACCTGCTCGTTGAGAGCAGCTTCCATTTTCTTGCTTAACATATCTGAAATTCGGTTATGTTTGTTTGATTCTGAAAATTCCTCACGTTGAGGAATACGCAAAGATATATGATTTCAGACAAATAACCGCCGGCATTGAATCAAAAATCTTTTGCGGGAGAATGACGGCGTTGTTAAAAAGTGTTAAGCCGGAATGAAGCAGCAGGGATTTATTTGCAGGTACAGATAAAGGTACTAATTTTGCGGTTGAATTATCGCACCTGTTGCAATATCCTTTTGCTGGAACGAAATTTTACGTAACTATCCAAGTTTTGGACTAAGGAAAAGGCAACAATCAGGCCCAGAGGCCGTCGGTGATGACGGGCAAGCCGGTAACGGTGTGTGAATTGTAAGTATGATATAATCTCTACACTTTAAGAATTTGGCTTAACAGAAACAAATTCATGCCTTTTGGCTTAGTCCGATGCTCCCTGTTTGAAGGGCGTGCCGGATTTTTTTTTGTGCCGGAGCAAAAAATTTTTGAGAAAAATTTGGATTGAATGAATGGAGTGCTTACCTTTGCGGTGTCTTAGTTAAGTAGAACACTAAAACATCCATAAAGATGAAACGGATATTCTTGATTTTTGCAGCCGTAGTGGCGCTGACATCACTCAATGGCGGCGCTCAGTTGCTATGGCGCGTGGAGGGTTCGGGATCGGCGCGTCCGTCATACATTTTCGGGACTCACCATCTTGCGCCGACGGCGATGGTTGATTCAATCGCGGGACTGGCTGAAGCAATAGAATCGGTCGAGGCCGCTTACAGCGAGCTCGACATGATGCACGGTGCTCTGGAGCAGGCTCAGACGGATTTGATGCGCTATGCCATCGCGCCTGCCGACAGCACCCTGTCGAAGCTCCTGACAACTGAGGAGCTCGCGAAGGCAGGGGAGTGTGTTGTCAGCCTGATGGGTCCGGCTGCATCAATCAACAGTTTCGAGCCCCTCAAGCCTGCTATGCTCACCATGGTGCTCAGCATGCTGGCCAACAGCCAGGCTATGCCGGAGTTTGATCCCAATGATCAGATTGACCGCGAGGTGGTGAAAAGGGTTGCGGAACGTTCGCTTCCCACCTACGGGCTCGAGAGCCCCGAGCTTCAGGCGCGGATGCTTCTGTGCACTCCTCTTGACGAGCAGGCTGCCGATCTGGTGAAGCTTACGGCCGACATGGATCAGGGCATACGGCAGGCATTGCGCCTTGCAGCGGCTTACCGCAACGGTGACCTCGACGCACTTTTCACGATAATGAACGATCCGGAGCACGGCATGACCGATGCCGAGGCCGACCGCATGATCAACTCGCGCAACGATGCATGGATCGAGACCCTGCTGGGCATTCTCCCGACAGCCTCGGTGATGATTGTGGTGGGTGCGGGACATCTGCCCGGGGCCCGCGGCCTGATCGAGCAATTGCGCAGCCATGGCTACAAGGTGACCGGTGTCACGGCCGAGTGAGCGATCTGTAATCCTTCATTGAAACGACAATTAACCGACATATAATGATTACGCTTGACAATGTCAGCTACCGCTACCCGCGCGGTGCCGAGGCTCTTAGGGATGTCACGGCCCGCATCGGGGCCGGTTTTCATCTCCTGTTAGGGGAGAACGGGGCCGGAAAAACGACCCTGCTCCATGTTATCGCGGGCCTTCTGCGTCCACGGCAGGGCGAATGCCTGATTGATGGTGAAGAGACCTGGCGGCGCTCTCCGTCGACGCTCAGAGATCTGTTTTTAGTGGCCGACGAGATGCGCTTTCCCGCAGACACCGTCAGAAAGTTCGCAGCTGTACACTCGCAGTTTTTCCCTACGTTCAGCCCCGAGTTTCTCACCGAGGCGCTCTCGGCGTTCGGCATGACAGGCAACGAGAGGCTCGAAGGAATGTCGTTTGGCACACGGAAGAAGGCTCAGTTGGCATATGCTCTGGCACTGAAGACTCCGGTGTTGCTGCTCGATGAGCCGGCCAACGGGCTCGACATCGACTCGCGCAAAACCTTGCGTCGGCTGATGTCGGTGGGGATCGACGACAGCCAGACGGTGATTGTGTCGACTCACACCGTAAACGACCTCGCGCCGCTGTTCGACTCGCTTATCGTGATCCACGGCGCGGAGCTGATACTCTCGCTGAGCACTCAGGAGATATTGTCGCGCATTGCCTTCCCGACCGGAATGACCCGCGCCGAGGGTGCGCTCTATGCCGAGCCTGATCTGGGAATGTGGCGCTCGATCGTGGTTAACGAGGCGGGGGAACCTGTGACCGATATTGATTATTCGCTGCTCTACTCGGCGCTGATGAAGCCCGTGGGTGCAGAACTTCTCAAAATTCTGAAAAATGATGAATAAGGCTGTTTCACGATTCAGTTTCAGGCGCGTGAAGATGGTGCTCGATTTTTATCGCCGTCCGGCGTTGCGCTATCTCGGGATCTGCGCCGGGGTGATTCTGCTGATGGCTATCATTGCCGCACTGCCGGCCGGCGCGGTGATGTCGGGGCTTCGGAGCAGTCTCACCGGTTTTGTGATCGGATTCATGTGGTATATGTCGCCGCTGGTTTTCGCCACTCAAGGTTCGCCGGAGATCACGGCGCTTCTTCCGGCACGTGGCATTGAGAAATTTTGCGCTATTTTGCTGTTCTGCGTGATCTTTGTTCCGCTAACGATTGGCGTGTGCTGGACTGTACCGGCGCTGATGTTCAGCGACGTGCCATCCATTGGCAGCGTGGTGATGTTCGGACTATTCACAATGTCGACCAACGACTATCCCTACATGACTGTGTTCTGGCTGGTGCAGTATGTCACACCGTTTGTGACTGCGCTCTGGATAGCGTTGGCGTCGCGTCGCAGGTCGGCCATGCGGGTTGTGGCGGGTATTTTCGGTGTGCTGATAGCGCTTTGGATCGGAGGTGCCATAATAGGAGTGATAGCAGTGTATACGATCATGCGTTACAGCCCTACAGTGATGGAGCAGATGACGGAATGCGTCAATTCTCACGAGATGCTGTCCGTTATGAACGGCGGCTCGAACGGGTTGATCGGTGTATCGTTTATTATTCTTAGTGTGATTCTGGCCGGTTACATCGCCCTGGCGCTCTGGCAGTCGTATCGCAAAGTGGCTCAAAAACAGATCTGAGGAGCGGCCTATGGAGTTCAGTAGCAACAAACCGATCTACAGGCAGATTGCCGACTATGCGTTTAACTGCATTCTCGAGGGGCGCTGGCGCCCGGGAGAACGGGTGCCGTCGGTGCGCGAGCTCGCCGTGGATCTGGCTGTCAACAACAACACCGTTCTCAAGGCTATGGAGTATCTCCAGAGCGCAGGTGTGGTCAATCCCCGCCGCGGCATGGGTTACTATCTGGCCGACGATGCTCCCGAGAGGGTGAAAAAGCAGCGCCGCGAAGAGTTTTTCTCCACGACGCTTGCCGATATGATTCAGGAGATGCACCGTCTGGGCATCGATCCTCAGGAAATCATTGACCGTCTGCGTTAGACCGTAAAGGGTCTGATCAATCAATCTCAGCCGTATGGCCCGGATGATCAAGGCAATAGCACTTGGTTGATCCGGGTGTGGCTATATATGAAGCGAAATCGCATGCTCCATCAGATGCCTTGCCCATGTGCATGGGGAAGAAATTGTCGACCTTGATCTTTTCGGTGAAGATGTGGGCGCCGCGTCCCATCTCCTTTCCGAGGCGGGTGTCGACGGGGAACATCACAATCTTCATCTGAGGGATGGTTGATTCGATGCGGTTGACGATTGTGGTGAACGCATTGCGCGAGCGCTCAACCTCGTCCTGGGTCGACTCGGCTTCCCAATGCCAGTCGTTGAGATCGCCGGCATGGAAAATCACGTTGCCTTCAGAGTCGGTCACGGCGTAGCTCACGCCGGCATCGGTCGACCCGAATGCGCGCACTGTCAGATTGCCGGGGAGTGATACTGCCGGATCGCCTGCGCGAAGCCATGCTACTGACAGACCCTTGTCGGGGACAAGCTTCGAAAGGATGTCGTCAGAGAGCACAAATGTGCGCTTGTGGTTTTGGGCGAGATGGAAAATGTCGTTGTTGAAATGATCGGGGTGATGGTGACTCACCAGGAACACCACTTCGTATTCAGGATGCTTGTCAAGCTCATGCTTGAGCGAGTTTGACGGATCACGATAATAGTCAAACACGAGGATCACACCGGGCATTGTCACCATGAAACCGCTGTGATCGAGAAAAGTAACTTTTGTTTTCATAGGTCAGATCTTTAATTCCAACCCGTCGTAGGCGAGAGCCACACCTTTCGGAAGCTCGGCGTCAACCTTGTTGTGAAAGCCGATGTCGTGCGACATATGGATCAGCCATGCCTGTCGGGGCTTTATCTGCTCTATAACGTCGAGAGCCTGCCGAAGGTTCATGTGGCTCATGTGGGGCTTGATGCGTAAGGCGTTAATCACCAGAGTGTCGACCCCTTTCAGTGCCTCGGCTGTTTCGGGGGGCATTTCGGAGCAATCGGTGATATAGCCTATTGGCCCGATCCGGTAGCCGAGGATGGTGGCTGGGCCGTGGATAACCGGGAGTACCTTGACGGGGGTGGATCCGATCATGAATTCATCGCCGGGGCCGATGATGCGGAGGTTGAACGTTGGCACGCCGGGATAGAGATTGGCCCCGAAGCAGTAGGGGAGACGGCGGTGAAAGTCGTCGCTGACCGTGGGGTTGCAATAAACAGGCAGGTCGCCTTGTGAGGCGCTGCGGTGGTGACAATATGGCCTGAGATCATCCATGCCTCCCACGTGGTCATAATGATGATGGGTGACGATAAGGGCATCGATCGGGGGACTGCCGGCGGCGAGGGCCTGAGTGCGGAAATCGGGGCCGCAGTCAATCAGGATGTTCTCGCCCGACGGGATTGTCAGCAAGGCGGAAGTGCGCGTGCGTTTGTCGCGCGGATCGGTTGACCGGCACACTTCGCAGTCACACAACAGGGCAGGGACCCCTGTGGAGGTTCCGGTTCCGAGAAAACGGAGGGTGTAGCCGTGTTGCCGTGAGTCCATTGTCAGTTTATTTGCGGTGGTCGATAAGGATGTCGTCCTCAAAGAGGAGCCATACGCCGTTTTCATAGGTCCACCGTTCCTGCATGATGCTGTAGTTGGTGAGACGGCGAATGTCGGCCGGACTTCCGAGCGCCAGGCGGCACTCGCGGCGTGTCATTCCGTCAACAATCCGTCCGTCGACGATGAGTTGCCAATTCTCGGGGGAAATGTCGGGATAACGCTTGCGGGGATCGGTGATGGAGAAGAGATTGGCGAAAGTGCGCGGCGAGCGTGCCTTCGGGTCGGGATTGATGAAGGCCGAGGCCCGGCGCCCCGATGCCTGCTCGGTGAAATCGAGCCGGAGCGGAGTGGTTGTGGAGCCGGGACAGACAGAGTCGATCGTAACGGCCACGAATTTGCGGCCGCCATCGATGATGCGGTCGGCCGTGTCGCGCCACACCGGTGTCAGGATATAGAATGTGCGCCCTTTCAGCAGGCGGTTGGCCGCGTCGATCATCGACATCTCCACCGTAAGCGGAATCTCGACTGACTGACGCGATCTGAGCGCCGCAGCCGATGCGCTGACAGTGTAAACCATCGGCTCACCGATACCCTCTGACGTGAACTCAATCCGGGTTATCGGCTGGCCTGTGGGACCGGTTGAATCGCTGTAACGGATGAATTCGATCAGGCGCCCTGTCAGAGTGCCGGCAGGAGCTGTTGCACCGAGAAGCAGCTTGAAGCGGTTGTCGGTGACATAAAATTGTTTTCCGGGAGTCCAGAGCCTGAACGGCTCGGGCCTTACGGCGCTGAGCAGCGTGTCTTCAGCCGTCACCGCGGGCAGTTCCTTCTGAGGGACACTTATCCTCGGCGTGCTCTCCACCCCGGTGAAACAGGATGTGAGCGCCGCCGAAATCAGAATCAGCGCCATCAGCCTCAGGATCATTCTGCAACCGAGGGGGTGACGCGGAGATTGTTGAAGATGAAGGTGTAGATGTCGGTCCACTCGTCGATCATTTTCGACACAGGCTTGCCTGCACCGTGGCCGGCGTTGCTGTCAATGCGGATCAGCTTGGGCATGATGCCGGTGTTGGCCTCCTGAAGGGTGGCGGCATACTTAAACGAGTGGGCGGGCACCACGCGGTCGTCGTGATCGGCGGTTGTAACCAGGATAGCCGGGTAAGGGGTGTTGTCGTTGCGGATGTTGTGGAGCGGCGAGTAGCCCAGAAGGTACTTGGCCATCTCAGGGCTGTCGTCGCTGCGGCCGTAATCGTTGGCCCAGTTCCAGCCGATGGTAAAGAGATGATAGCGCATCATGTCCATCACGCCGACGCGCGGAATGGCCACGCGGAAAAGGTCGGGGCGCATGTTGGTGACGGCTCCCACAAGGAGTCCGCCGTTCGAGCCGCCCTCAATTGCTATCATGTCGGGACGGGTCCAACCGTCGGCAATCATGCGCTCGGCAGCCGCGATGAAATCGTTGAACACATTGACCTTGCGCATCTTTGTTCCGGCCTGATGCCATTCTTCGCCATACTCTGATCCGCCGCGCAGGTTAACCTGCACATAAATGCCTCCGTTTTCGAGCCAGAGCATGCGGTGAGGCGCATAGCCGGGGGTGAGGGAATTGTTGAAGCCGCCGTAGCCGTAGAGATACACCGGGTTTTTGCCGTTTCGTTCAATGCCTTTGCGGTAGGTGATGAACATGGGAACCTGGGTGCCGTCTTTTGAGGTGAAAAACACCTGCTCGGTTACATAGTCGTCGAAGTTCACTCCTTTGACGGCAGGTGTGGCAAGGCGCGACGTCTTGCCTGATGCGAGATTGTGGGAATAGATGCTGGTGGGATTGGTGAACGATGTGAAGCTGTAGAACACCTCGTCGCCGCTCTTGCGTGACGAAGATATGCCCACGGTGCCGTAGCCGGGCAGATCGAGCGATCCGAGGCGGCTGCCGTCGGTTGCCGAAACGATGTCGACATGCTCGGCGGCATCCTGTTCATAGGTGAGAAGCAGGCGGTCAGGCCCGGCAAACTTCACGTCGGCGAGCACACCCTTTCCTTCGGGCACAAGTTCGCGCCATGCGTCCTTGTCCGGATTCTCAACATCGGCCACCATGAGACGGCGCAGCGGGGCGTCGAGGTCGGTGAGGATGTAGATCTTGCCGTCGGCCACTCCGATAATGCGGTGAACATGGTTCTGGGTGGGCTCGATGCTGATCCAGTCGCTTTCGGGGCGGTCGAGGTGTTTCATTCTGATTCCGTTGCCGTTGCCCTCGCCACCTTCATAAATAAACAGTAGCGGCTGGCCTTCGGGCACATACGATGTGTGGAAGCGCAGGGGGCGTTTCATGTTCTGGAAAGCGACGGTGTCGGCGCTCTGGTCGGTGCCGAGCTTGTGATACCACACGCGGTGATACTCGTTGGCGTTAGAGAACTCCTTTCCCGCCTCGGGACGGTCGTAGGCGCTGTAGAAGAAGCCGTCGTCGCCGTTCCACACCGGATCGGTGAACTTGGCCCATTCAATATGGTCGCTCAGAAGCTTGCGGGTCTTGGTGTCCATCACGTAGATCTCGGTCCAGTCGCTGCCGTTGCGCGAGATGGTGTAGGCAGTGTAGCGGCCTGAGGGGCTCTGGAGCACTCCGGTGAGGGCCACGGTGCCGTTGTCGGAGAGTTTGTTGGGGTCGAGAAACACTTCGCGCTTACCAGTGGGCTTTTTGGAACGGTAAAGCACGTTCTGGTTCTGCAGGCCGTTGTTGTCGTAGACGTAATACATTCCGTCGTTGCCTTTCCAGGGGAGTCCCTGACGGCGGAAATTATAGAGGTCGGCAAGGCGTGCGCGCAGTGCGTTGCGATAGGTCACCGAGTCGAGATAGGCCCGAGTGACTGCGTTTTCGGCCTTGACCCATTCGAGGGTTGCAGCGGCAGTGTCGTTTTCAAGCGGACGGTAAGGATCGGCAAGCTTGATACCGAAATAGTTGTCGATCACCGATGAGTCGGTAGGTGCCTTGGGATAGGTGTAGGGATTGGGCATGGGGGCCACAGCCTCTGCAGTCAATCCGTTGGCTGTCATAGCTGTCATTATTGCAAAAAGCAGATGATGTTTCATGGTTTGTGATAAAATGATATGCAAAAATAGCCGAAAAACGGTGTTTGAAAGGAGAGAGCCGCGCGGCTTAACACAATTTAACGCGAAATCTTCAGGCCGGGTGTTGCCATGAATGAAAAAATGAGTAACTTTGCACTACCAAAACATCGCGGGGTGGAGCAGTGGTAGCTCGTTGGGCTCATAACCCAAAGGTCGTAGGTTCGAGTCCTGCCCCCGCCACCAGGGAAGCCGGTCTGATTCAATCAGACCGGCTAATTTTTTGTGGCCGTGACGGTTGGCGCCGTGCCGCAAAAAAGAGTTTTGGAGGAGGCTGAAATTTTCGTAACTTTGCATGGTTTTCACGTTGGACTGCCCCGGGGCGCAGCGAGATTGCCGCATTATATTATTCATCACTACTCAAAGTAATCGCATGCGACAAACTAAACGCGCCAGACTGGTGCTTGAAGATGGAACCGTGTTTGAAGGGAAATCCTTCGGTTACGAAGCGCCAACTGCCGGTGAGGTTGTTTTCAACACGGCCATGACAGGCTATCCCGAAAGTCTCACCGATCCCTCTTACCGTGGCCAGATCCTCGTCACGACCTATCCCATTCTCGGAAACTACGGTGTGCCTCCCCGGCGCGAGAAGGACGATGTGAGCGAGTATTACGAGAGCGACCACATCCACTGCCGGGCAATCGTGTGTCAGGACTACAGTTTCGACCATAATCACTGGCAGGCCGACCGGTCGCTTGGCGACTGGCTGCGCGAGGAGAAAATACCCGGGATTTACGGCGTTGACACCCGTGCGCTCACCAAGCATCTGCGCGAGCGCGGCTCTATGCTCGGAAAGATCATCCCCGAGGGATGCGACGACATTGAGTTCTACGATCCCAACAAGGAGAATCTTGTGGCCGAGGTGTCGTGTAAGGATGTTGAGGTTCACGGTGAGGGCGAGAAGACTGTTGTGCTCGTTGACTGCGGCGTGAAGCATAATATTATACGGTGTCTGACACGTCGGGGTGTAAAGGTTGTCAGAGTTCCCTGGGACTATGATTTCACCACTATCCCTTACGACGGCCTCTTTATTTCCAACGGTCCCGGCAATCCTGACATGGCTGAGAAAACCGTTGAGCACCTGCGCAAGGCAATCGAGATCGGCAAGCCGATATGCGGCATCTGCATGGGCAACCAGCTGCTGTCGAAAGCTGCCGGGGCGAAGGTGTTCAAGCTAAAGTACGGTCACCGCAGCCACAATCAGCCCGTGCGCCGTGTGGGCACCAACCAGTGTTACGTCACATCGCAGAATCACGGTTTCGCCGTCGACACGTCGACACTTTCGGCCGATTGGGAGCCTTTGTTCATCAATATGAACGACGGCACCAACGAGGGTATACGCCACAAAACCAAGCCCTTCTTTTCGGCACAGTTCCATCCCGAGGCATCGAGCGGACCGAAGGACACCGAATTCTTTTTCGATGAATTTGTTGCAATGCTTTAATTTCCCTCTTCCATAATTGCTGAACTAAATTATGAATTCAACCGACAAAAAAATAACGAAGGTGCTGCTTCTTGGCAGCGGCGCCCTCAAGATCGGCGAAGCCGGCGAGTTTGACTATTCCGGTTCTCAGGCGCTCAAGGCGCTGAAGGAGGAGGGAATCGAAACCATCCTGATCAATCCCAACATCGCCACCGTGCAGACATCCGAGGGATTTGCCGACAAGATCTATTTTCTTCCCGTCACTCCTTATTTTGTGGAGAAAGTTATTGCCCGCGAGCGCCCCGACGGCATCCTGCTTTCGTTTGGCGGCCAGACGGCGCTCAACTGCGGCGTGAAGCTCTTTGAGTCAGGGGTGCTGGAGGAGTATGGCGTGGCTGTGCTGGGCACACCGGTGCAGGCGATCATGGACACCGAGGACCGCGAGCTTTTCGTGAAGAAACTCGATGCGATTGATGTCAAGACCATACGCAGCGAGGCTGTGAGCACTATCGACGATGCCATCCGTGCAGCCGACCGTCTGGGTTATCCCGTGATCGTTCGTGCGGCATACGCCCTGGGAGGCCTCGGCAGCGGCTTCTGCGACAACGAGACCGAGCTGCGAGCGCTGTGTGAGAAGGCACTGTCGTTCTCGCCGCAGGTGTTGATCGAGAAATCGCTCAAGGGCTGGAAAGAGGTGGAGTATGAGGTGGTGCGCGACCGTTTCGACAACTGCATCACCGTATGCAACATGGAGAACTTCGACCCTCTGGGCATCCACACCGGCGAGAGCATTGTTGTGGCACCGTCGCAGACACTCAGCAACGAGGACTATCACATGCTCCGCAAGCTGGCCATCAAGATTGTGCGCCACATCGGCATTGTGGGCGAATGTAACGTGCAGTATGCCTTCGACCCCGAGTCGATGGACTATCGCGTGATCGAGGTCA
>CAZKXM010000038.1:0-17531 GCA_964556785.1 uncultured Bacteroides sp.
TTACCCTGAAGCAGAACTTCCGCACCAACATCTATGGCGCGCTTCTGACCAACCCGACCGAGTTCAACGTACAGATCGCTCCGGCTTTCGAGGAAGGCGACAACAACTATCCTCTCGCCGGTCCCTGGGACGGTACAACAACCGAGGAGCCCGCTCTGAACGCAACAACCGGCAACTATGAGGTTAACACCCCCGCTCAGCTTGCCGGCCTTGCAAAGCTCGTCAACGAGAATCCCGATGCTACCGCCAACAACACTTACGTGCTTCTGAACGATGTCGACATGGGCGGCAAAGACTGGACTCCCGCAGGTCAGGGTGTCCGCTCAGGCACCACATTCACAGGCACCGCCTTCAAGGGTAACTTTGACGGCAACGGTAAGACCATCAGCAATCTGGCGCTCACCGATGAGATGTACACCAGCTCTGACGGCGCAATCGGCCTGTTCGGCATTGTTGACGGCGGAACAGTGAAGAATTTCACCATCAAGTCGGTTAAAGCCAATGTGCCCTCAAATGAGCTTTGCGGCGCAGCTGCCGGCATGCTCACCAACGGTGGCACCGTTCAGGGTGTAACCGTTGAATCAGGCTCGCTGACCGTTAACAATGGTGGTGGCGTTGTTGGCCGTCTCGTAGGTTCAGGCACGATTGCAGATTGCTCGAACGGCGCTGATGTAAACGGTCAGAAAGCCAATCTCGGCGGTATCGTCGGAGCAGCCTACAGCAGAAGCGGCGACATGGCTATCAAGAACTGCACGAACACAGGTAAGGTGACCAGCACTGCTACAAATCCCGTTGTGGGTGGTATTGCAGGTCTCTGCATGGCCGACGTTACAGAATGCATCAATAACGGCGCTGTCAGCGGCCCGATTGCAGCCGGCGGTATTGTAGGCACCCAGTCGTGCACAGGCACTGTGAGCGGCTGTGTCAACAACGGAGCTGTAAGCACCACCTCAACTGATCCGAACTTAGGCACGTCATCATCTCAGGAAGTAGGCGCCGGCGGTATTGTCAGCGCCATCTCTTACTGGGGTTCAAATCAGAGCATGGTTGTAGTGACAGGCAACACTAACAACGGCTCTGTGACTTCGGTCACAATGCCCGCAGGCGGCATTATCGGTGCTATCGGTCAGGGTGCAGAGGTTACCGACAACATCAATAACTCAAGCGACATCAAGGGTACTTATGTTGCAGGTATTGCCGGCGTTTGGCGCGGATATGCCCATACAGATAAGGTGGCATTCAGTGTTGTGATCACCGGCAACAAGACAGTGGCTCCCGCAAATCAGGGAACCAAGGCTACCGCCGACTTCATCAACTGGTGGGCCAACAACCCCAACGTGGCGGGCTTCACCTACACCGACAGCAACAACACTGTAATTACCAAGTAATTCATATTGCACAGTTAAATATCAGTTGTCAGGCTCCGCGGCATTGCCGACGGAGCCTGATTTTTTTTGCGTCACACGACAGCTACCCCCTTCCGGACCGACAGTGCAGATTTGGCGGATTTCAGGAGATTTTATAATTTTGTAGATTATGAAATTGAAATTATTCCTGACACTCATACTCTTTTCCGTGATTTCCGGAGCACGGGCCCAGCAGACCGACACACCGTTTGCCTACCCGGCGGTGCCTGACTCGATCTCAAATTTCAATGACCGCGCCGACTATTTCGTGAGCCATTTCTGGGATCGTGTGGACCTGAAGCGAGCTTTTTCATCGAAGGAGAAGATGGCGAGGGCTTTCAGTGACTTTATCGCTCCGATGGGCATCACGCAGGCCGACACGGCATATTCAGCCGTTGACCGCCTGATGCACCGGCTCGACAGGCAGCCGGCCGACCAGCTCTTTATCGTCTCGCTGGCCGAAAGCGCCCTTTACAGCGACTCAGCCTCGCTGCCTGCCGACGAGCTCTACACCCGTTTCCTCGGCCCGCTTCTCGCCAATAAAAAGATTGACAAAACGGCTAAACTGCGCTATCAGGCTCAGTTTGACCAGCTCAGCAACAGCCTGATCGGCCATCCGCTCGGCGAACTCCGGTTTACCGACAGAGAGGGGCGAAGCGTGCGATTCATACCCCGCGAGGGTCAGGCCCTGATAATTTATTTCAACGATCCTGACTGCGACGACTGCCATCTCACGCGGGTGAGGCTCGCTGCCGATACCCGCGCCAACGAGCTGATCGAACAGGGCGAGCTCGCCATCCTGGCCCTTACCCCCGGCGAACCCGACGAGCGCTGGAAGGAGAAGGCGAAGGAGCTGCCCGAAGGGTGGCTTGCCGGTGCTGACCCCGACCTCGACATGAAGCTCGACCTGCGTGCCGGTGTGCCATCGTTCTATCTTGTGGACGAGCATGGAATAATCCGCGCAAAGGCGCTGACAATCAACAATCTGTTAACTATCCTGGGACGCATCTGACAATGAACCGTTTCACAAACACATTAGCCAACCTTTTCCTGAGGTTTACCGGTTACTCCTACAGCAACCTCGGCCGCCTGTTCATGCGCCTGTTTGTGGGTGTGATGTTTCTGCAGTTCGGCATTCGCCAGCTGGTTAACTACCATGAGCTGCAGCACACGTTTCCCACCGTGCTCGGCATGGATTCAACAACCTGCCTCACACTGATGATCGTGATCGAGCTTGTGTGCTCGCTGTTCATCATGGTTGGATTCCTGACACGCCTGAGCACCGTGGCACCTATCGTGTCGATGGTGCTCGCCGAATACTATATAATTCACGATATGCTCGGCGATCTCGAAGTTGCGGGCCTTGACAGTGTAGATCCCGGCTTTCTGCCGATAATGTTTATAGGCATCTATCTGTATATCTGGATAGTGGGTCCCGGCAAGATCTCGGTTGACTATTTCATTGCCCTGCGTATCATTCAGGAACGCGGACGCACCGAAGAGGAGGAACTTGACGAGGTATGAGAATAGCTGTTCTGATATCGGGAGGTGTTGACAGTGCCGTTACCGTCCACCAGCTTAAGGAGCAGGGACATGACCTGCACCTGTTCTATATCCGCATCGGTATGGAGGGTGACGGGGGCGACTGTTCGGCTGAGGAGGACATTGAGATGTGTCAGCTCATAGCACGTCGCTACGGGCTGCCTTTCGATGTGGTGACGCTCCACGACGAATACTGGGAACATGTGATGGCCTACGCGCTGCGCACCGTCAGGAGCGGACTGACTCCGAATCCTGATCTAATGTGTAACCGTATGATAAAGTTCGGCTTCTTTGAGGAGCGCTGGGGCCATGAGTTTGACAAGACCGCTACGGGTCACTATGCCACAAACATTCTCGGTCACGACGGGCTCAACTATCTCGGTACCGCCGTCGACCCCGTCAAGGATCAGACCGACTTCCTCGCGCGGATAACCTACAGCCAGCTCTCGCACGCGCTCTTTCCTCTTGGCGAACTCCCCAAGGCCGAGGTGCGCGCCATCGCCGAATCGCAGAAGCTGCCCAACGCCTTCCGTCGCGACAGTCAGGGCATCTGTTTCCTCGGCAAGATCAACTATAACGACTTCCTGCGCCGCGAGCTCGGCGAGAAACCGGGAGCCATCATTGAACTCGAAACCGGCCGCAAGCTCGGCGAGCACAAAGGATTCTGGTTTCACACCATCGGTCAGCGCAAGGGGCTCGGTCTCAGTGGCGGCCCATGGTATGTGGTGCGCAAAAACGTGCATGACAACGTGATCTACGTGTCGAACGGCTACGACACTGAAAAGCAGTTTGGCCGGGAGATCAACCTCACCGAGATGCACTGGATCACACGCGATCCCTGGCCTGACGGTTGCCGCGATGTGGAGATAACGTTCAAAAACCGCCACATGCCCGAATTTATTCCGGCACGTTTGTCGCGCCTTGACGATCAGGGTAACTATCTGATTGACAGCTCGCGTCTGATTCAGGGAATAGCGCCCGGGCAGTTCGGTGTGATTTACGACGCACAGAGCCGCGTGTGTCTGGGCAGCGGAGTGATCACAGCACCCGAAAAAAAGTATCAGTAACCATTGAAAAACGACATGGAACATAACGACCGCATACCCCTCAAAGTTCTCGGGATATCATACAGTCAGAGTCATAGCGGCGCCTATGCGCTGATTCTTTCGCAGATCGGCGGGCCGATCCATATTCCGGTGGTGATCGGTGCTTCAGAAGCACAGTCGATTGCCATGAGGATGGAAGGAGTGACTCCGCCGCGCCCCATCACCCACGACCTGATGACCAACTTTGCCCGTGCGTTCGGCATCGGGCTCAAGGAGGTGTTCATCTATAAGTTTGAGGACGGTGTGTTTTACAGCGAGATGACCTTTGTCGACACCGAGCGCGAGGTTACACTCGACTCACGCACAAGCGACGCCATCGCGATGGCCATGCGGACCGGCGCTCCCATCTTCACCACCCGCGAAATCCTTGAGGAGACCGGATTCGTGATGGAGCAGGAAGGGGAGGAGGGCGACGACCACGCCGCCACTGACGCCGATTCCGAACCGGGACATCTGCGCATGCCTGATCTGGAAAGCTACACCATCGAGGAGCTCGAGAAGACCCTCAGCCGCTGCATAGAGCGGGAAGAATATGAGGAAGCTGCCCGTGTGAGCGAGATTATCAAGAGAAAGAAAAGTGCTTCTGAGGGGGGCGAAGATGGCCCCGAAACGCCACAAAACAATCAATAAACCAGCCATGAACTCAATCAAATCACGCCTTTCGCTGATGAACTTCCTGGAATTTGCCGTCTGGGGAGCATATCTGACATGTATGAGCAACTATCTCGGCCGCGCCGGTATGGGTGCCGAGATCGCATGGTTTTATGCCATTCAGGGCATTGTCTCGATCTTCATGCCCACTCTTATCGGCATGATTGCCGACCGGCTGATACAGCCTCAGCGCCTTCTGGGTCTGTGTCATCTCGTGGCAGGTCTGGGCATGTTCGGCCTTTTCTGGCTCGGCATGCAGTCTGAAATGCCCGACAAGTCGGTGTTCATCACCGTCTACACGATCAGCGTGGCGTTCTATATGCCCACCCTCGCGCTCTCAAACACAGCCGCATTCAGCATTCTGCGGCGTGCAGGGCTCGACACCGTTCGCGATTTTCCCCCAATCAGGGTGCTCGGCACCGTGGGTTTCATCGTCACGATGTGGCTTGTCAACTGCCTCACGCTCGACAACGGTGTGCTCGGTTTCACCCTCGGCGAGAACGACTTCAAGTTCCAGTATACCTACATGCAGTTTTTTGTGTCGGGGCTGCTGAGTATCGTTCTGTTTCTCTACACCTTTACCCTCCCGGCATGTCCGCTTACGGCCAACCGCGCTAAGCAGAGCGTGGCCGAGGCGTTCGGACTAAGCGCCTTCCGCCTGTTCAAACAGCGCAGAATGGCGATGTTTTTCATCTTCTCGATGTTTCTGGGCATGTCGCTTCAGGTGACCAACGGCTATGCCGGCCCGTTCCTCACAAGCTTCAAGAGCAGCCCGATCGCTGAGATTGCCGAGAGCTTCACTGCCAACAACGCCACAATGCTCATCTCGCTTTCGCAGATCAGCGAGGCCTTCTGCATACTTCTGATTCCCTTCTTCCTGCGCCGTTACGGCATCAAGACCGTGATGCTGATGGCCATGACAGCGTGGGTGCTCAGGTTCGGATTTTTCGGTGTCGGAACCCCCGATTTCCCGGGTGTGATACTGTTTATCCTCTCATGTATTGTCTATGGCGTTGCGTTCGACTTCTTCAATGTGTCGGGCGGATTGTTTGTCGACCAGAACTGCGATGAATCAGGTAAGGCTGCTGCACAGGGCCTGTTCATGCTCATGACCAACGGACTCGGTGCCACGATCGGCACTCTTGCCGCCGGGCAGATCATCGACCACTACTGCCATTGGGAAAACGGTGTGCTCGTTGGCGACTGGACCTCGGCATGGCTCATTTTCGCCGCCTATGCCGCCGTTGTGGCGCTGTTGTTTGCCATATTGTTCCGCGACAATCGCCCGACTCCATCTTCAGACCGTCCCGACCTTTCGCGTCAGGACGACCCGGCAGGTTTCACTGTTGAATAAGCCGACTCCAAGACACGTTTATGATTCAGTTTTATTGTCCTGACATCGAGCGCAATCCCGTGTTGCCTGAGAGCGATTCGCGTCATTGCGTGAAGGTGCTCCGCATGAATCTCGGCGACGAGATGGAGATCACCGACGGGCGCGGCAACAGATTTCGCTGCCGGCTGCTCGACCCGCACCCCAAGCGCGCGCTCGTGGAGATTGTGGAGAAAACGCCGGTTGCAAAGGTGTGGCGCGGAAACATTACCATTGCCGTTGCTCCCACAAAGCATATCGACCGCATGGAATGGCTCACCGAAAAGCTCACCGAGATAGGTGTCGATGCCATCGTTCCTTTGCTTTGCCGCCGCAGTGAGCGCCGCGAGCTCAAGCAGGAGCGCCTCGAAAAGATTGCAGTTTCGGCGATGAAACAGTCGCTCAAGGCAACCCTTCCACACGTTGCGCCGCTCACACCGTTTGACCGCGCGCTGGTCGAGGCTGTGAGTCGAGGCGACCGGCTCTTTATAGCTCACTGTGACCGCGAGGCTGACCGACGGCTGCTCGCGCGTCAGCTCAAGGCCGGCGAGAATGTAACCGTGTTCATAGGGCCCGAGGGCGATTTCAGCCCCGAGGAGGTTGCCGACGCGCTCGCTGCCGGTTGCACAGCCGTGACGCTCGGCGACAACCGCCTGCGCACCGAAACGGCTGCCCTGGTTGCATGCGACACATTTCAGATCATAAACCAGCTTGCCGACTGATCCTTAAGGGACAGATGCGCGTTATAGTTACATAACCAAAAAGAAAATCCAATGGAATTAGAACAAATAAAGTCGCCGGCCGATATACGTTCGCTCTCGGTCGGCGGGCTCAACGAGCTGTGTGACAAGCTTCGACAGACATTTCTGGTGAAAATCGCCGCGCATGGCGGCCATGTAGGCCCTAATCTCGGCCTTGTGGAGGCAACAGTGGCACTTCATTATGTTTTTGACACACCGACCGACAAGATCGTGTTTGACGTGTCACACCAGACCTATATCCACAAAATGCTTACGGGGCGCATCGATGCTTTCCTCTATCCGGAGAAGTATGATGACGTTACCGGTTACACCAATCCTGCCGAGTCGGCCTACGACCTGTTTACCATCGGCCACACGTCGACCGCCGTCTCGCTTGCCGGAGGCATTGCCAAAGGCAGGGATCTGCAGGGGCAGAACTATAATGTGGTGGCCCTTGTGGGCGACGGATCGCTCAGCGGAGGCGAGGCTTTCGAAGGTCTCGACGAAGGCGCCGCACTCGGCAGCAACTTTATTGTGGTGGTTAACGACAATGAGATGTCGATTGCCGAAAACCATGGCGGAATCTACGGCGGCCTGGCGCGTCTGCGCCGGTCGGGAGGCACTGACCCCGACAATTATTTCCGCTTCATGGGCTACGACTATATCTATGTTGAGGAAGGTAACGATGTGGGTGCACTTGTCGAGGCATTCCGAAAGGTCAAAGGGACCGATCATCCTGTCGTTGTGCACATCCACACCGACAAGGGTCATGGATACAAGCCCGCTGAAGAAAACAAGGAACGTTTCCACTGGTCGATGCCATTCGATCTCGCTACGGGCAATCTGCTGAATGCCGATGACGCTGAAGATTACAGCGATATCTTCACCGCCGAGATGCTGGCCCAGATGGAGGCCGACCCGAAGGTGTGCGTCCTCACGGCAGGCACTCCCGGTGTGCTCGGTTTCACCCCCGACAACCGGCGCCGCGCCGGCCGGCAGTTTATCGATGTAGGCATCGCCGAGCAGGAGGCTGCCGCTATGGCATCGGGAATTGCCAAGGCAGGAGGGCGTCCCTGTTTCGGAGTGGTGAGCTCGTTCCTGCAGCGCGCCTACGATCAGTTCTCGCAGGATATTGCGATCAACAATATGCCTGTTGTGGTGAATATCTTTGCCGGTTCGCTGATCGGCATGACCGATGTCACCCATCTCGGATGGTTTGATATCGCCCTGATGTCGAACATTCCCGGCTGGGTTTTCCTCGCTCCTACAACCAAGGAGGAGTATCTGGCCATGCAGCGCTGGGCCATGAAGCAGACCGACCATCCGGTGGCTATCCGCTTCCCCGGTGGCGCTGTGAGACACTCCGATGGTGCCGTTGAGACCGACTATTCGCGACTGAACCGCTATCTGATCGAGCGCAGGGGCCGTGATGTGGCGATTATCGGTGCCGGCACATTCTTCAGCCTGGCGCAGCAGACAGCCGATCTGCTGGCCCGCGAAGGCATCAGCGCCACTGTGATCAATCCCCGCTATCTCTCGGGTGTCGATGCTGAAATGCTCAATGATCTCAAGGCCGACCATCGCCTTGTGGTTACTCTTGAGGACGGTGTGCTCGACGGTGGTTTCGGCGAGAAGATAGCCCGGTTCTATGGCGACTCTGATATGCGCGTGAAGTGTTACGGCATTCAGAAGCAGTTCCTCGACCGCTATAGCATCGGCGCACTGCTCGACGAGTGCCGTCTGCGTGCCCCAATGATTGCAGCCGATGTCAAGGATCAGCTTGGCTGATTCGCGGCTGACACTCTGCAAAGCCAAGACAGAAACCTATTCAAGAAAGAGTCCGGCTCATCCGGGCTCTTTTCTTGTTGGACATGGCCTATAGGCTCTTTAGAATTAGCGAATTGGCGCGGTCAACAGCCGATGTGTCGAGACTCGCCAGATAGATCCGTGTGGTTGTTTCGCTGTCGTGTCCCATCCCTTCGCTGATAATGCTGAGCGGGATTCCTTTTGTCCGGGCTGCCGAGGCCCAGCTGTGGCGGGCCACGTAGAGTGTGAGCGGCACGGTGAGCCCGATCTTCACGCCGATGATTTTGAGGCTGCGGTTGATTCTGTAGGAGGTGTTGCGATAGGTCGACCTTTCGTTAGTGCCTTTGCGGGTAATGATCGGCAGCAGATAGTCGGAGCTGTTTGCCGGATATTTGTCGATGATAGCCTGCATCTCGCGGGTCCACTCCACCACCAGCTGCTGCCCCGTCTTGCGGCGTCGGTATGTCACATATCCGTTCGCAAGGTCGGCCTTACGGAGATAGGCCATGTCAATAAAACTCATTCCGCGGAGCATGAAACTGAGGATAAACATGTCTCTTGCAAAACTCAGAGCCGGTGTCTGGTCGAGTTCAAGGGTCTTTATCTTTCTGATTACCGATAGGGGAAGGGCGCGTTTGACAGTTTTGTCAACCCCGGTGTAGACATGGCGGAACGGGTTGCGGTTTTCGATTATCCCTGACTCAACAGCGCGGTTATAGGCTGCGCGGATTATGCGGATGTAGAATGAGATGGAGTTGGGCAGCAGGCCGCGTTGCCGGAGCCAGGCTTCGTATGCTTCCATTGTTTCAGAGTCAATGCAATCGAGCATTATGTCGGCGCCATTGCGGAACTTCCTGAAGCTGTTTAAGGTCGCTGTGTAGGTTTCCGACGTGCGTATGCGGCCGTTCTGCCGGAGCTTGAGGATAATGCTCTGCATGAAATTTAACAGGCTGTAGACTGATGCATAGCGGCGGTATTCGTCGACGATATCGTCAGCAGTGAAGCTATAGCCGGTATTTGCGAGGTTGGTGATTATTCTGGTCAACCGTTCCACATCGCGCCTTATTTGTTCACTGATTGAGCGGATAAGCGCCTCGCGTGGGCTGCCCGGCGTTGTTACCACCGTCTGCCGCCGGTGGTTCCATTCAGAATGACGGATCTGATGGCCGGTGATGATTTGCCGCGTGTGCCGTTTATGGGTTATCTGATAGATGATCCTGCCATCGCCGGCGGAGGCTGATGATTTTTTGAACGTAACTTTTATTGAAGCCATAAGAATTGAATTTTGATTGTGTAAGATAAGCCGCGGCGACTTATTCACAAAGCAGATGGCTTCTGTGTTGAGCCCTTGTGAGGCTATGAGTGAAAGCAAACGAGGCTGCCCGTGAAGGCAGCCTCGCTTGATAAATTTGGGAACGGGGGATCAGTAGATGAGTTCGAGATCGTCGAGCCACATTGTCGATCCGCTGCCGCCTGTGAAGTAGTCTCCGTAACGGCTTGCCGACGCAACCACAAGAATGCGGCCCATGGTGAGATCAGGATGAACATCCTCGAGATTGATTGTAAATTCGATCATTCCGTCGGTAGCCTGCGTGAACACATTCTCGCCGTAGGCAATCACATTAGAGGCATTCTTATCGAAGAGCTGCGACGCATTCTTTGTGCGGATCACCACCGGGAATCCCTCGTTATTCTCACGGGGGTCGGGGGTGTCGCTCATCAGGGCGATGTAGATGATGCCCTGGTCCATATCGCCTTTCTTCATCTGGCCGGGATTGGATTGCTGGTGGGTTACGGCAACGGGAGTGTACTTGATATAGCCTTTGAGGGCTTTGGGACGTGCGGGAGCCGTGAAAGGCTGGCCCCAGCCGAGAATACCGTCAGTGCCGTCGGTGCCGAGATATTTGCCGGTAAAGATATTTCCTGCGGCAAGTTTGCCGATCGAACCGATTCCGACAAATGCCGATGCCAGTTTGGCCGAGTATTTGCCTGAGTGCTTCACGGTTTCGTCGGGGGTGGTGACACTTGCGCTGGCGCTGAGGGTGGTTGATCCGTGGTTACCGGTGTCCCAGAACAGTGACTGACCGTCGCCGTAAACGAGCCAGGGCTTGCCGGGCTTGCTCCAGAACTCAAATCCGGCGTTGGGGAGCTGCGGATAAGCGAGGGTGGTGAAGGTCAGGGCCGAAGTCTCGAAGTTGTTGTAGAGGACCGAGAACTCATAGGTGGTGTTCTGCGACAGGTCGGCCGGCGAGGCGGTCATCACTCCGTTGGCGATTGTGCCTGCAATGAACTTCCATGAACCTTGTCCGGCGGGACGGTAACGGAAACCGGCCTGATCAGAGGTCTGCTCCTTGAGGATGTTGGCGCGGAAGGTGGCAGAGGTGTAGCCAACGTTTTCAGCGTCGAGGAGCACAGTGGGTGCGTTAGTGATATCGAAGGTGATTGTGGCTGCCGAAGTCAGTGAGCCGTCGGCTGCATTGAATGTGAACCGATGGGTTCCCTCGGCGAGAGCGGCCACATAGTTTTCCTCGAAATTGACGCGGATATTCGTCAGCACATTGTCAGTCATCACTCGCTTGAATGTGATGCCTGCTGCTGCAAGAGCCTGTTCATAGCTTGAGTCGACAGCTTTGACAACATCGAAGCTTGTGCGCCCTTCAGGGAGAACCGATGCAAGATCTGCACTTTCGATAATGAGCGAGGTGAGCTCGTCGGTAGCCGAAACATAGACCGATGTGCGCTGACCTTTACCCGATTCAAATGTGAGCGGCTGGGCGATATCGAATCCTATGCCGCTGATGTCGGGGGCAAGGGTGAGTTCGAAACGCTCGTCGACATTGATCTCGTTGGCATCGACGGTGATGTTGAAATATCCGCCGCCAATCTCAGTGGTTTGCTTGGGATTGTGGGTGATGTGGATCACATACTCGGTTGTGCCCTGAGCGTTTTCAATGGTTTCGGTCTGAGTGTAAGCCTTTCCGTCCAGACCCTGACCTTCGAGAGTGAGGGTGAGGTCGGTCGACGTGGAGGGCATCATGAAGTAACCCTTGCGGTCATCGCGGCCTTCAAAGGTGAGCGTGCCGCGGTCGTGGCCAACGGTGAGGGTGAAGTCGGGCTTGAGCACATTGTCAACGCTTTCGTCGACATCAACCGACACAACCACGTTGGCGATCTTCAGGGTGACATTGAGCGGGGTTGACGTGCCCTTGGTTACTTCAAAAGGCATGAAGGCCTTGAAATATTTCGAGTCCCATGATGCCGATACACTGTCGCCGGCCCATGCTTCGGCCACATACTGGCCTGTGGGGAGGGCTACGGGAGCAGTGGGAAGGTCAGCAATGCCGTAGTAACGGCGAACAGGACCCTGACCCGGTTTGGTGAGCCAAAGTTCAAGCGACTCGCCGTAGAGCTGGCGGAGTTCATCGGCATCGGCACGCGACACCACCTTCACCTCACCCGAAAGCGAGGCTTTTATCGAAACGTTGCCCTGGCCTTCAAGATAATAGGCCTCATCGGAGCAGCTTGTGAGCACCATGAACGATGCGGCAAGCAGTGCCGGAGCGATATAGATTTGTTTTTTCATCGTCGGTGTCATTTTATTTTACAATGAATGAAAGGGTTTTGCTCAGCTTGTTACCCTCGTTGTCGGTAACGGTGAGCACAAACTGAGGCGCACCCGGATACATGGCCAGCAGAGGTACGAATTCTGTGATGTCGAATTTAACGGAGGTGGCGTTCACCACTTCTTCGTCGACAGGGAACTTAAATCCCACCATGGCGTCGCGCTCGGCCTGATCCTTTGTATGGGCCAGATCGAACTGCAGCGGCACATCGACACTCTTGAGCACATCTTCAAACGCTTCACCGCCGGGAATGATCTCAACCTCGAGGTTGCGGATGCCTTTATCGGCTGTGATGGTCACCACGGCATCGGTAACCGTAGTGGGATCCATCTGCGTGTCGAAGCTCATGCCCGCCGATTCGATCTTGATCGGTTCGCCCTGCACGGGTCCGGGAGGTGTGGGATCATCGTCATCGTTTTTGGGATCTTCCTTGCCGGGACGCTGCGCAGAGCCGTCGCCGGTTTCGGTTGAGTTAACGTTACCGTTCACATCAACTGTTTCAACATCGGCAAAGAGATAGAGACCGTCGCCGAGTTTCACACCCTGGCCGTCGCCGCTGACGGAGATACCTCCGAATTCATCGGGTACATTAGGGTTGGGGGTGCGTACATCGAACGTGATCACGCGATGCTGCCCCGCCTTGACATCGGCAAGAGCTTTCACCAGGCTCACGCTCTGATTCTTGACGGTGCCGGTAAACTCGGCGGCAAGAGTGGTGCTACCGGGCAGGGCCTTGAAGTAGGCCGAGCGTTTTTCTCCGGGAGTGAACACCAGTTCGCTGCCCGTCTCGCTGCATTTGACAGCCACGGTGACGTCCTCGCCCATGAGTTCCTTGAGCTTGTCGGTGTAGTTGACACTCACCCTGATGTTGGAGAATGTGCAGGTCACGGTGCCGATTTCAGTAATCTCGTTGGCTTTGATGTCAAACGTTTTCTCGCCGAAGTAGTAAGGAGCGCTCCATGCAGCATTTTCAACCTCATGGCTGAACACCTGAACCTTGTAGCCGTCGGCCACCGGGAGTGTAACGATCTCCTTACAGGTTGCTACGGTTGCATCGTAGACCGCGCTGCCTTGGGCATTGACAATCTGCACCATGAAACCGGCTGTTTCGATGCCGGCGCGCGAAACCACGATTTCGGCCGCGTCGACCTCCACACCGAGCTCCGACAGATTTACCGAGCCTTCGGCATCGTTATCATTGATGATATAATCGGGATTGTCAGTGCATGCCCCGAGGCCGAGCATCATGCCCGCTCCGGCCAGCAGTGAAAATATCTTTGTTTTCATTGAAATCGTTTTCAAGAATGGGAATGATTAGTAGTTGAACTTCAGATTATCGACTGTGAGAGCGGCGCCGAGGGCATAGCATTCGTAGCGGCTCATGTAGTTAGATGTCTTCACGTTGGCCGATTCGTCAGCCTGATTGTATGATGCATGGTTTGACGAGGCGAACATCACCTTTACCTGAGTGGCTTTCGGTGCACCGTTGGCATAGGAGAGAGGCAAGGTGAAGAGAGTGAAGTCGGCCGCGGGTTCGAGCTGCTTCGAAGCCTGGGCGATAACCTGCGTTCCGCTGAGCACCTCAACGGTGACCATACCGGTCTCGTTGGCGTCGGCAGCATCGCGCTCAAACTTGTAGTAGCCTGTGAGTGATGCAGGGCGCGAAGTGAAGCTTACGCCTTCATTGTAGGTCTCGACACCGTTAGCGTAGCTGTAGCTGCCCAGGAAAAGCTTACCGGCCGAGCGCTGGGCAACGTCGGGGGCGGTGTGATTATAGTAGACATCCGAAGATCCTGACTGAACCTTCACGCCGGGAACTGAACCTGCCGGATCCCAGCCCACGTTGCGGAGCACCATTGCGTTGCTGCCGCTCTGTGCGGTTAGATTCTTGAAGTGAGGAGGAGTATCGGTTCCGCCGCCCGTACCGATCACTTTGATCTTAGGCACGGTGGAAAGCCATGAAAGAGTGGAGTTGACGGTTGAGGGCACCACAAACCAGGTGTTCTGCGGGTTGTGTGACGAAGCGGCTGTCTTGGCGTTAACCGTGGCCCAACCGTCGGGCTCGCTGATTGTAAACGAAACAGTGGTCTGGTAATTGATTCCTGCCGAGATACTCCATTTTCCGCTCTGATTCATATCGGTGCGACTCAATGCTGTAGAGAGGGTCTCGAAGTCGCCGTTGGGGATGTTGAGAGCTGCTTCGGTGTTGAAGGTTGCGGTTTCGTCCTTGTCGAGGAGGGTGCCTTTGACGGTGATAGCCTTTCCGGCAGGGAGGCCTGAGAGCTCAACAACGTTGTCGGCAACTTTTTTTGCCGAGAGTCCGCTCAGGTTTGACCCGTCGGCCGAAGCAGTGAATTTGAGCATCTTGATGATGCTTGCCGGGGTAGCGTTGTCGGAGCTGACGGTGACAAGAGCGCGGGTGGCGTAAGCATCGTTGGCGTTGACGCTCAGAGTGTAGTCGGGGATACTGCGGTCAACCGTGAAATTAACCGTGGGGAGCGAGCCGAGTGTCACGCGAATCTGCACCGTGCCCTCTGTCGCGGGGATGGGGAGAGTAACGGCATAGACAGTGTCGGAAGAGCGGCTCACAGCCTGGATGGATGTGGGGGTGACGCGGTCCCAGACTCCGGCTGCTTCGTGGAACACTTCCCACTTAGCCGATTCGATGTCAGAACCGTTGTAGGCAACATTGAGTGTCACTTCTTCATCGCCGGCCATGCAGATGTCCTGACCGGTGATCGAAAATTCAATCGGGTCGAGGGTAACCTCGATCATTGCCGAAGGATCGCTCACCTTGCCGAAGATGTCGACAACCTCCACGCGGAATGTCGAGGTGTTATTGTCGGCGCCGTGCAGGTTGGCAATCACCTTGCTGAAGTCGATCACAGCGAGTTTGTCGGGGTTCTTCCACAGGCCCAGCACATTAAGGCCGAGGTTGGTGAGAAGCTGCTGCATATCGGCTCCGGCCTTGATCAGGTCGACCTCGGCGGGCCAGCCTTTTGAGAGAAGATAGTCGCTTTGGGTGACAAGCTTGACCGATTCGATTCCGGCGGCAGCCACAATGTTGATCTTTCCACCCTCGGCGGGCGCCGTACCCTCGACCACGCTGAACGACTGAGTCTCAGGCGTCACGACGGGAGCGGGAGCGCTGAAAAGCTCGTCGGAGAGCACAAATTCGCGAGTCTCGGCAACGGTGGTGTCGTCGAAATCAACGTTGAGCACGGCGTCGCTCACTTCGCCGCCGTTGACGTCGACCGTCACGGTGTAGCGGTGGCGCGGCTCAGCTGTGAAGTCGGCAGCCTTGAGTGTGGCGCTCTGACCGTTGACGGTGGTAAACGTAACGTAGAGCGATGCCTCGCCGGGATTGATGAACAGATCGTCTTCCTCGCCCGAGGTTGCCGGGTAGGCCACACCGTCGGTCGATCCGTCGGTGCGGACACTGGCCGTGTATTCGGTCATATATTTTCTGAACGCCTCTGAGTAGATCACTCTGACGGCCGAGTTGGCAAGCGCTGCTGTGACTGAAACGGCGGTCGATTCGTCGGTTCTGACATTCACCTTCTCCGATCCGTGGAAGTAGGCCTTGTCGAATCCTTCTTCGCCTTCGCGACCTGAGTAAGCCGTCAGGGTGTAGTTTCCGATGGCAATGTTTTCGCCTGAAAATTCGCTGTAGCTCCACTCTTTTGATTCACCGTTTGAATCTGTCAGACGGATGGTGAAGTCGTCGGCGCTGAGGTTACTGCAGAAGTCATCGAGCGATGAGCGCGACTGCCCTGCCGAAAGAATGCCGGTGTCGATGTCGAGATTGACAACCAGCCTGCCGGTGTCTTTGCCCGGGATTCCGCTTTCATCGCTGCACGCGGTGAAAATCATCGCCCCGAAACATAGACCTGTCCATAGCAATTTTTTCATATAATAGAGGATTGGTTTATATGTGTACAATATTTAGTAACTGTTTCGTTCAGCTTGCGAATTTATGGAGAATTAGCCAAACCTGCAAACAAAAATTTATCTCTGACACATGTTTTTAACAAGCAAAAAAGAAACTTTTTGCTTCGGGCGGGTGTTTAGATTGATAAAAAAGTGATAAGATTATGAAAAAGATTTTTATGCTTCTGGCAGCCGCCGCAGTTGCGCTGGCTCCCGCGGCCCTGAAGGCCGACGACAATGTTAAGGACTCAAAGAAGAAATGTGACCGTGTTGAATGTACTGTCGACAAGGCTAAGGATGATGTCAGCAAGGCGGGCAGCAAGGTGAAGGAAGAGGCCCGCAAGGATGCACGCAAAGTTGACAAGAAGGCTAAGAAACTTGGCAAGGATGCCAAGAAGGAATATAAGAAAGATGCCAAAAAGGTTGGCAAGGAGTCGCGTAAGCTCAAGGACCGTGCAGGCAAGGTGGCCCGCAAGGCTAAGGACGGCACCGTGCGCGTGGTGAAGAAAACCCGCGATGGTTCGATTCTGGTCTATGAGAAGGCTAAGGACGGAACGGTGAAGGCTTACGACTCTACCCGTAAATTCGTGGGTAACACGTATGACAAAGCCCGCGAAGGCACCGGCAAGGCATTTGATAAAGTGAAGGAAGCGTTCTGACCTGCTTCGTTCTGCTTCTGAAAGAATATGAACTGCGCTGCAGACCCTCTGATTTAGAGGCGCTGCAGCGCAGTCGCTTATAGATAACTAATCTTACTGTCGAGATTAACCAGCCTTAGCCGATCACTTCTCGAACTTCTTTACGATCACAGAGGCGTTGTGGCCACCGAAACCAAAGGCATTGCTGAGGGCAACGCGAACGGGGCGCTCCTGAGCTTTGTTGAAGGTGAAGTTGAGAGCATAGTCAATCTGCTCGTCATCGTCGCCTTCCTCGTGGTTGATGGTGGGGGGAACTATGTCTTCCTTAACAGCCATCACCGAGAACAGGGCTTCGAGTGCGCCGGTGGCACCGAGCAGGTGGCCTGTCATTGATTTGGTCGATGAGATGTTGAGCTTGTAGGCATGCTCGCCAAACAGATCCTTGATAGCCTTGATCTCGGAAACGTCGCCAACCGGAGTCGATGTGCCGTGAACATTGATATAGTCAATATCCTCGGGCTTCATACCGGCATCTTCGAGCGCATTTTTCATCGCCAGTTTTGCCCCGAGGCCTTCGGGATGGGTGGCGGTGAGGTGATAAGCGTCAGCGCTGAGACCGCCGCCTGCCACTTCGGCATAGATCTTGGCGCCGCGGGCAAGTGCATGCTCCATCTCCTCGAGAATGAGGATAGCCGAGCCTTCGCCAATCACGAAGCCGTC
>CAZKXM010000039.1:0-17424 GCA_964556785.1 uncultured Bacteroides sp.
TTTGGCCAGCTGCTCCTCGGTTCCGGGCATCATCTGGTGGATCATGCCGCGCCATGTGAGTTCTTTGATAAAATCCATAATGGAAACGGGTTATGGGGAAGATTGTAGAATGTTCGGTTGACTGAAGGCCTGAGGGTCACTTTTTGAGCTGGGCAAGGGCGCCGGCAATGCGGGCGATGGCCTCGCGGATGGTGTCGTCGGATGTTGCGTAGCTCAGGCGGATGTAGCCGGGAGCGCAGAACGCAGCGCCGTCAACGGTGGCAACGTGGCCCACTTCGAGCAGATACATGGCGAGGTCGCCTGATGTGGCGATCTTGCGACCGTCGGGGGCTGTGGTGCCGAGATAGGCGCTCACTTCGGGGAAGAGATAGAACGCGCCCTGAGGCTCGTTGACCTTCAGACCGGGAATCTGACGGGCGAGCTCGACAACGAGGTTGCGGCGGCGTTCGAAGGCCACGCGCATGTCCTCGACACACTGCTGCGAGCCATTGTAGGCGGCTTCGGCGGCTTTCTGTGCGATCGACGAGGGATTGGAGGTGTATTGGCTCTGGAGCTTTGTGCATGCCTTGGCTATGTCGGCGGGGGCGGCCATGTAGCCGATTCGCCATCCGGTCATGGCATAGGCTTTTGAAACGCCGTTGATCAGGATCACACGGTCGGCGATTTCGGGGAATGTGGCCATGGAGGCGAAGCTGCCGGTGAAGTTGATGTGCTCATAGATCTCGTCGCTTAGCACCATCACCTGCGGATGGCGTGCGAGCACGTCGACAAGGCCCTGGAGCTCGCTGCGCGAGTAGACACTGCCGGTGGGGTTGGAGGGCGAGTTGAGCATGAGCATGCGTGTGCGCGGAGTGATGGCTGCCTCGAGGGCTTCCGGGGTGATCTTGAAATCGCTGTCGATTCCGGCGAACACTGTCACCGACTTGGCGCCGGTGAGCTTCACCATCTCAACGTAGCTCACCCATGCGGGAACGGGGATCACAACTTCGTCGCCGGGATTGAGGGTGGCCATCAGGGCATTACAGAGCGATTGCTTGGCGCCGTTTGACACCACGATCTGCGAGGGATCGAACGACGGCATGCCGGGATGACGGGCAAGATCCTTGACAATGGCCTCGCGGAGCGACAGATAGCCGGCAACGGGGGTGTAGAAGGTGAAGTTGTCGTCGATAGCACGCTTGGCGGCTTCCTTGATATGCTCGGGAGTGTGGAAATCGGGCTCACCTACCGAAAGGTTGATCACATCGATTCCTTGTGCGCGGAGCTCGCCGCTTTTTTGCGACATTGCGAGGGTTTGTGACGGGGAGAGTGCCTGTACGAGGTTGGAGATCCTGTCCATGATGTTGAAAAGTGTGCTGTCACGCGTGGCTCCGGCGGGGAACTGGCCGGGCTGGGCGCGACCGGTATTTGTTTTAGGTTTGGTTTTTTATGGTTCGTTTCGCTCCGTTTCGGGCGATTGTTGCAAAGATAGCTCTTTGCGCTGAATAATTCAACCAATATGGTTGTTAAACACATATTCTCACTCCTGCCGGAGCCCCTGCATCTCGACGAGGCGGGTGTAGTAGCCTCCGAGGGCAATGAGCTCGTCGTGAGTTCCGCGCTCAACAATCCGCCCTTCGTGCATCACGCAGATCAGCGACGCGTTGCGGATCGTTGAAAGCCTGTGGGCAATCACGAGGGTGGTGCGGTTGGCCATGAGGCGGTCGAGGGCCTGCTGAACCTGCTGTTCGCTCTCGCTGTCGAGGGCCGAGGTGGCTTCGTCGAGAATCAGGATGGGCGGGTTTTTGAGGATGGCGCGGGCAATGGAGATGCGTTGGCGCTGTCCGCCGCTGAGGCGGCAGCCTCGGTCGCCGATGTTGGTGTCGTAGCCGTGCTCGGTGGCCATGATAAATTCGTGGGCGTTGGCAATACGTGCCGCTTCCTCAACCTGCTCGCGGGTGGCGCTTTCGACACCGAAGGTGATATTGTTGTAAATGGTGTCGTTGAAAAGGATCGCCTCCTGATTAACATTGCCCATCATTGCTCGCAGGTCGCGTATGCCGAGCTGGCGCAGGTCGGTGCCGTCGATGGTTATGCGGCCTTTCTGAACGTCGTAGAACCGGGGGAGAAGGTCGGCGAGTGTCGACTTGCCGCTGCCGCTCTGTCCAACCAGGGCCACAGTCTCGCCAGGGCGGATTGTCAGGTCGATTTCGCTGACAACGGGTACCTCGGGATCATATCCGAATGTCACGCCGTCATATCTGATCTCGCCCTTAAGGCTGTTGATCCTGACAGGTGATTCTGGCTCGCGGATAGGATTTTCGGCCGACAGGATGCGGTCAACCCTTTGCATCGACGCCAGGCCTTTCTGGATCGAATAAGCCGCCTTGCTGAGGTCTTTGGCGGGATTGATGATGCTGTAGAAGATAACGAGATAATAGATGAAGTCGGGGGCGCTGATGGTTGTGTCGCCGCTCAGAATCAGTGTGCCGCCAAACCAGAGCACGATCGAGATGGTTGCCGTGCCGAGAAACTCGCTCATGGGGTGGGCGAGGCTTTGACGGCGCATCACCCTGTTGGAGAGGTCGAAAAAGCGGCGCGAGCCTTTGTAGAAACGGTCTCTCACCTTTCCCTCGGCATTGAAGGCTTTGATGATACGCAATCCGCCGAGGGTTTCCTCGATATAGCTCATCAGCACACCCCATTGCTCCTGGGTTTCGAGCGAGCTGCGCTTTAGCCGCCTGCCGACGCGCCCCATCAGCAATCCGGCGAGCGGAAGAAGGATGAGCACGAAAAGGGTGAGCTGCCAGCTGATGAAGATCATTGTGGCCAGACACACGATTATCATCACCGGATTCTTGAAAAGCATGTCGAGACTGGACATGATCGATGCTTCGATCTCGGCCACATCGCCTGTCATTCGGGCCATCACGTCGCCTTTCCGCTCGGAGGTGAAAAAGGAAATCGGCAGACGCAGGATTTTATCGTACATGAAATTGCGGATGTCGCGCACAATTCCTGAACGCATCGGGATGATGAAGTAGGAACTCAGGTAGCTCACACCGGTTTTCAGGCCGGTCATGATCGTGAGCAGGATAGCGAGGGCGGCGAGGGTGTTGGCCGCTCCCCAATGATTGATGGCCTCCTGAGTGTACCAGTAGAAGTTGTTGAGCACAACTTCGCGCAGGCTCGCTTCGCCGATATGGAGATAGGAATAGTCGGCCTGACGCATTTTGAACAGGATCTCAAGGATCGGAATGATTACGGCAAACGAGAAAATTGTAAGCAGTGCCGTCAGAAGGTTGAATATCAGATTGAGAATCAGATATTTCTTATAAGGGGGCACGAAGCGCTTGAGCATTTGCCAGAAGCCTGTCATCTCGCGTGGGGTGTGGGTGGATTGGTTTGTTTGGAATTATTGCTGTTGAAATGAGAAACTTCGGAGACACTTGGAGCTGCCAGTGCAACCCTGTTGTCGCCGAAGCTTCTGTGAGGTTGGGAAAGAGGAGGGTGGAGGGGGGACTGAGATTCATGATCCCTCCTTAAGAGGATGGCCGTTACTCTCCTGCAAGAGCCTTGGCGCGCTCCATATATTTCTCAATATCGATGCGGTTTGACTCGCCGTAGCCGGGGAATTCGGCGTTGATTTTCTCATAGACGGCTGCCTCGGCTTTGTAATCCTTGAGCTCATGGAGCACAGTTGCTTCCTTCATCATGAAGAAGGGAGTGTAGTAGGGGTTGTTGTCGCTTTCCTTGACAGCCTTGCGGAAGGCGGCGAGTGCCTCGTCATATTTCTTGAGGTTCACATAGCAGTCGCCCTCGAGCGAGTATGCACCGGCGCCGATCACTGACTCTTTTGAATCATATTTCTTCAGATACTCGATCGCTTCCTCATACTTTTTGTTCTGATACAGCAGGATTGCGGCGTTAAGGGCTGCGCGGTTTGACGCGTCACCGCCATAGTTTTCCACAACATCTTTGTAGCGTACGAGGGCGGTAGAGTCGTTGCCGGCCATAAGCTCTGTGTCGGCCTGACCGATTGCATTGTTGGCGGCCTCAACACGGGGTTTGTGGAATGCGTAGACATAGAGGAAAATCACACAGACCAAGGCGGCGGCTACAATGCAGCCCCACATTATCGTTTTCTGGTTGTTCTGCACCTTCTGTTCGAGACCTGTGAGCGAGTCATTGAGGGTGTCGATCGAATTGCGCGTTTCCTCGGTGTTTTGATCTTTAGCCATTGTTATGTCGTTTTGTTTTATTGTTATCGCAACTGTTAGCGCGCAAAAGTAACACAATTCGGTGAATTGCGCAACTCTTTGCCCTATTTTCAGGAGTCGAGGCCGAGTGTTGAAGCGTCGTAACCAAGAATCTCCTCGATCTTTTTTACGGGCATCCCCGATTCTTTAAGTTTCAGAGCTGTAAACCGGGCTAATTCGAGTTTGCCTTTCTCCTTGCCCTCGGCGATTCCTTCGGCACGGCCCTCGGCGATACCTTCGGCACGGCCCTCTGCGATTCCTTCGGCGCGGCCTTCGAGGATACCTTCGGCGCGGCCCTCGGCGATACCTTCGGCGCGGCCCTGTTCGCGGCCCTCGGCGCGGCCCTCTGCGATACCTTCGGCGCGGCCCTGCTCGAGACCCTCGGCAATTCCCTCGGCACGACCTTGGGCGAGTCCCTGCTCGGTGGCGTAGGCCCAGGTCACTTCGTTGTCGCGGTAAACCTTGAGCGACTTTTCGTAGTGCCTGCGCTCATCCTGGGTCATGGCCGAGATTTTGGCCATCTCCTCGAGCTTGTGGAATAGTTTTTTCTGTGCCACGAAGGGCATCCGTTCAAGAGCTGCCATATTTTTGATTACATAAATCCAACGTTCGAAATCTGTCTGACACTCGCTTTCGGTCTTGTCCATCATCGGGAGCGATATGAAGATCATACGCATGCGGTCGGTGAATTGTTCACCGGTGTCGCGGTCGGCGAGCACCACATCCTTACGGAGCCTCGAATCATCCTTGTCAAACTTGAAATTGGTGAAGAAAATGCCGTAGACTCCTTTGATGTCGTAGCTCCACTTCACTCCTTTCTCACCCTGGCGTGCCAGAGCCGCGGCGACGTAGAACACGGCCCTCTCGCGGAAGTGCTGATGCGGGCGGTTCTGCATCTCTACTATAATATGCTCGCCCTTTGAGGTGGTGCAGAACACGTCGTAGATAATCGTTCGCTCGTCGGGGTTGACCGGCACGAGCTCCTTGTCGAGAAACTGCAGGTCGATAATCTCGTTTTCGCCCACCAGAAGGGTGTTGAGAAAGTCGATCAGCAGATCCTTGTTGATCTCCTGGCCGAAAAGGCGCTTGAAGCCGACGTCGGTCAGCGGGTTGATATACTTTGCCATAAGCGCAAATATAGCAATTTATCTTTATTCGTCAAAATCGCTCAACGTTGCCGCCTGTTGATAGCAGCGAGGCTGCGACTCTCAGTGGGGTCGCAGCCTCGAAGATATGGATTGGATATCCTGAAAAGGATCAGTTTGCGGGAGCGTATGTTTCAACTTTTACATCGGTTGCTACGTTGCCTTCACCTTCTACGGCACCGTTGATCACACGGCCGAAGAGTTCACCGGCCAGGAACGGCTTGGCGCCATAGTTGTCATCGCCACGCTGGTCAGCGATAACGGTGCAGGTGGTGGCAGTATTGCCTGAAACAACAACTTTTGAACCACCTACAGTGCCTGCGATAGCGCCTACAACACGATATGCCTTAACAGTTACACCGCTAACGGTGCAGTTGGTGATCGAAGCGTTGGGCTCGGCTGAGAGATAGCCGGTGATGGCACCTGCATTGTTGCCGTCGTCGTATGCTCCGTTAACCAGACGGGGAGCAGTGGTGATTGTACCGCCAATAACGGTGCAGTTGTCAAAGTGACCGCAGAGGCCGTCGCCAGCAACGGCGCCAACCTTGAAGTTGCCGTTTACGGTGGGATTTTCAAGGGTAAGGTTCTTGATGGTACCGCCGTTTGAGTAGAACAGACCTGCGCTGTTGGGGTTGCTTACGGTCATGTTCGAGATCTTGTGGCCGTTACCGTCGAAAGTACCGGTAAACCAATGTACGGTACCGTTGGCACCGATCGGCTCCCACTCAACACCTGTCATGTCGATGTCGGCATCGAGAATGAAGGTCTGACCTTTGAGCTGTGACGAAGCTGCCTGCTCGCTGAGCCATTTCAGACCGTCAACCGACGAAAGATAGTATGTGTTGGCATCGGTGGTTGAAGCGGTAACGCCGGGAGCAACAACAGGCATGTTGTTGTCTTCCTTGTTGAAGATCGGGTTGATCTCAACATTGAATTCGGTGGGATTGGTGAGCAGGGCACCGTAGATATTAGTACGGTAGTTGGGGAGCATGGTTACGCTGTTGACGGTCACGGTCTTGAAGCCATCGTTGAAAGCAACGGCGCACTCAAAAGTGGGAGCCTCTGCGTCAACAAGAACATAGTTCATGGCAACGAGATCATAGTTTTCAACGGGGAAGGTAACGGTCTGAGTGTAGTTCTTGAAATCGCTTACAACAGCCGAGCCGAGTTCGGTTGCGGTTGTTACGGCAGTACCGGTAACGGCTTCGTTGATAACGCTGTACTGATTGTAGACAGCGCCTGTAACGGTAACTGTTGCAGTGAGGGGTGAGGTTTCGTTGCCAACCCAATATTTAACAGTCTGCTCGGCAAGGTCGTTGCTACCCCAGTTGAGCTGAGCGAACGGACGGGTGAGTTCAACAGTGGCGGGGATGGTTGTTCCGGCTTCAACTGTTTCAGAAACGCCAACAAAAACGTCTTCGTTTACATCGTTGCCGACACCTTTGGTGTAGTCAACTTCAACATTGCCGGTGGTTGCGTTGTAAGTTGCGAAACCGTTGCCTGAGTTATCGGCATAGAATGCAACTTTGTAGCGCTTGCCCTTACCGAGGTTGAGAGTAACGGTGGCCTTTGTGGCAGCGTCGGTAACCGAAAGATCGGCCTCAGCTGTGAAGGCGGGCTTGCTGTCAGAGTAGATCATCACGGGGTTTTCGCCGTTTTCGTCTACTTCATAAACGGTCCATTGCAGATTATCGGCAGCTGCCATAATCTGATCGCCAAGTGTGGCACGGCTCTGCATCGAGCCGGGGATAACGACTGTCATGGTCACGGCGCCATCCTGTGCTGCACCGGCCATAGGCTCCTCTGATGAGCAGCTTGCCATGGTGAGAGCACCGAGCGCTAAAGCGGGAAAAAGAAACTTTTTCATTTGATTAAGATATTAAATGATTAAGATATTAAAGTATTTTGAGTTGTTAGATTTGGTTCAGAATTAGTTTTCTGTTACGGTTGAGTTGACCGTAACACCATAGAGCTTAGAGGGTGTGCAGCCAGTCTCCGAGCAGCCTGTCATGGTCAGCGTGATGTCAACTGCACGACCAAGGATGGCGCCGCCATATGAGCCGGTATAATCGGTGATGGTGACATCGATGGCTGTACAGTTCGTGAGCGAACGGTTAGCGGGACCGTCGGCATTCATCGTTCCGAACATTCCTCCAACCTTCCAGCCCGAAGTGGCATTATTGATGGTGACATTTTTAACGGTGCAGTCTTTAGAGTTACCGCTTGCATAGAAACCAACAAGACCTCCTGCGCTCTTGCCATCGGTGACATCAACGAGATTGAGAACGGAGTTTGACACGGTCACGTTGTCAAGCGTGCCATACATTCTGTTAGCAACGAGCCCCATGTAGTTACTGCTATCGTTGGTTGTCGAAACGTTCGATCCCTCAATATTGAGGTTCTTCACCACACCGTTCACCCAATTAAAGAGGGGAGTGGTGAGGCCATGGATGGTGTGGCCATTAAAATCGAATGTAAGAGAGTAACCTGTATCGGAGTTCGATTTGAAAGTCACAGGAGTGTAATCGGCTCCGGTGAAATCCATATCGGTCATTACGTTGATTGTAAGGCCACTCCTGTAGTCAGCTTGCTTGAGGTTCTGGAGAACATAGTTGTACTGCGCCGGATTCTCGATGGTGTATACGCCGTTTACAGGAGTAACTTCTTCCGTCACTTCAGGGTCGAACTTCGGTGCAGTCTCAACGGGGAGCTGTACATTCTGATCTGTCTCGTTGAAGTTAGAGAGCGTTACGGTGAAGTCGCCGGCATTAGTCAGGAGTGCGCCATAGATGTTGGTGCGCTGGTTGGCGTTCATCGGAACGCTTGTTACCTGCTGGTCGCCGAACGACTGGTTGAATGTTACGGTGGCTGTAAGATCAGCGGCATCGGCCATCACGAAGTTCATTGCCACAAGGTCGTAACCCTCAACCGGGAAAGCGAGGGAATTTTCGCCTGTGGGAACATTGACAGCTGCAAACTCTACGCTTGTGGAGTTTCCTGAATTTGTCTTTGTGTTGTTGACGATGTCGAACGTATCGTAGATCGAGCCGCTCACAGTTACCTGCGCCGTGAGAGCCGATGTTCCAAGAGCAGCGGTGACTGTGGCATTGTTCAGGTCGTTGGTGCCCCAGTTCAGCTGGCCGAAGGGACGGCTGAGCGATACTTCTTCAGTGGCTCCGATGCTTCCGTCAACAACGGTTGAAACGCCTGCGAAGGCATCGTCGTTGACGTTGTTGGTCACCATCTTGCTGTAATTCACCGACAGCTTGCCCTCGTTGAAGTCATAAGCCTGGCTCTCCGAGCTGCTTGCGAAGAAGCTCACGATATATTTGCGGCCCTTGGCAAAGTCAACGGGAACGGTGGTCGAAGTGGTGGTGCCGTTGTCGAAAGCTCCGGTAACTTCTCCGTCGGCAACCCATGTGTAGGTGGTGCCGTCGGTACCGACTTCGTAGATGGCATACTGCACAATGTCTACTTTACCGCGCACAACGTCACCGAGAGTCTGGGCTGCGTCGCCTTCGGCACGGCTTGAAGCTGCCGCCGGCAGACGAAGGTTAAACACTACGGGACCTTCGGCATTGGCGTCGTTTGCAGGTTCTTCTGACGAGCAGCTGCTGATGGCGGTCATCGCTGCTACAGCGCTTGCAAAAATGAGTGTCTTTTTCATAATCAGTTCTGAGTATCCTGAGTGTTAGGTGTGTTGCCGCTCATCACAACTGAGGGGCTGTTGGTGTTGTTGACATACATGATTGCAGCCTTGAGGGTTGCATTAAGGTTGTCGAGGCTTGTGGTCGTGGTGTTGTTGGTCACTGTGATCTTGGCGTCGACACCTGCAATCTCATTGCCGGTGTTGATCTGCTCGCCGCCGACAATGCCTGAAGCCCACTGACCTGCCGTGATTGAGGGAGCCTGGTTTGTGCAACCGTTGACAGTCACGTAGTTGAAGACTGTACCGACGATGCCGCCTGCACCAGAACACTTACCGCCGTTAATAACCGCGCTGTTATTGCAGTTGTCAACAACAACCACCTCCTTTTTGGGATAATCGCTCGCCTGACCGTTATAACGGATCCAGCCGACAATACCGCCCGTGCCGTATGTACCGGTTGCTGTGGTGGTAGATGTGATCAGGCCTGTGTTACCGCAGTTTTTGATCGAGCCGGAATTCTGCTGCTCGCCGACAACGCCGCCTACGCCATAGCTTGAGCCGATGACTTCGCCTGAATTATTGCAGCCGGAAACATTGCCTGCGCAGAGACCGACAACGCCGCCTACACTGTTTGTGCCCGAAACTTTACCGGTGTTCGTACATCCGCTCACGGTCATCGTTTCGGTGAGGCTGTTATAGTAAGCCGCGCCGATCACACCGCCGCAGTTCGATTTGCCGGTAACAGTGGCTGCATTAGAGCAGTTGGTTACGTTTCCTGAAACCATCACACGGCAAACCACACCGCCAACGGTGCTGGTGCCGGTGACTGAGCCAGAAAGAACTTTCACATTTTCAACAGTTGCTCCGTTGCTGACAAGGGCAACAGCTACGGCAACCTGCTTTGCATTTGCGGCATTAACGGTAACGTTTTCAAACGAGAGGTTTTTCAGACAGGCTGTGCTTCCGCTGAGCGAGGGAATGAAAGCCACTGCATCGTCAGCGTTAGTGCCGTTCTGGGTGAGGGTAAAGTTGCTGATAGTGTAGTTGTTGCCGTTCAGCGTTCCTTCAAATGAAAGACCTGTTGCTGCGTTTCCAGAGCGCTGAGCCGAACCGAGTGTGGGAATCTCGAATCCGCCCATGTCGATGTTGCCGGTAATATTGAAGGTGTAACCAGCATAGCTGTTGCCACCGGCGCGGGTGAGAGTGCCGTTGACGAGAGCTGCCAGACCTGCGAGCTCCTCGGGACTCTGGATGGTGCCGGTCTTTGTTGTTTCATCAATAGCAGGAGCGGTTACGGTTGTTCCGTTCCAGGGTTTGGTTGTTGCGGGTTTGTCGTCGTCACCACCGAATTCAGGATCGATCGTAACAGTGAAATCGCCTGAGTTGGTGAGGAGTGCGCCGTAGATGTTTGTACGCTGGTTGGCGAGCAGGGGCACATTGTTGACGGTGGTTGTGCCGAAATCCTTGTTGAACTCGATCGATGCCTGAATGTCGGTAGCATCGGCAAGAAGGAAGTTCATGGCAACAAGGTCGTAACCTTCAACCGGGAATGAAGCTGTTGTGGCGGGAGCGGTGGCACCAGCCTCAATAACAGTCACGGTATTAAAGGTGAGGCTCTCTTCAGTGCCTGTTTTGCTTGCAGTGGCTGTGAGCACATCATAAGTGTCGCAGAAGCCGCCGCTAACAGTTACTGTAGCAGTGAGTGCATCGCCGTTGAGGGTTTTTTCAACTACAGAAGCATCAAGATCGTTGGTACCCCAGTTGAGCTGGCCGAAGGGGCGCTTGAGTGAAAGGTCCTGCGACTGTCCGTCGGTGTCGGTCACCACGTCTGAGAGAACAGTGAAGGCGTCGTCGTTGACATCATTGACGCCCATGTTGGCGTAGGTGATTGACATCTTGCCGTCGTTGAAGCTGTAAGCGGTGCTTTTCGAGCTGCTGGCAAGGAAAGCCACCACATATTTACGTCCTTTGGCAAAGTTCATGGGCACATCGGTTGTGAGCGAAGTGCCACCGGCGAAAGCATCGGTAATCTCGCCGTTATCGACGGCTGTGTAAGTTGCGCTTTCACCAGTACCTTCAACCTGGAAGATCGTATACTGGATTTTGTCGATCTGGCCGCGCACGCCGTCACCGAGAGTGTTGTCATCGGCACGGCTCACCATATCGGCGGGAAGATTGAGTGTAAACACTGTAGCACCGTTGTTGGCTACGTTTGCGGGATCGTCTGACGAGCAGGCCCCGAGCATTGCAGCTGTAAGGGTAACAGTTACGGGAATATACAGTTTCTTCATTGTATATATGGAGATTGATTTATTTTTGGGGAGGGTCGACACGACTCATTCTCAAAAAAATGATCTGTGGCACTTGAAGTGAGATCACTGAAAGCGCCGCAGAATCATATCTTGATGTTGATGTCGTTGTCAAACGAGAAGTCAACCTCAACGCCGCCGCCCACTTTGGTGGTGAGGAACTTGCCGCGTACGTAGGTTGTCTGTCCGCGCTGCAGAGGCACGGTGAGCGTGGGGGTGAGGGCTGTGGTTCGCCCGTTGGGCGATGTCAGACCGAGCTGCACCTGAGCACCACTCTCGTGGTGGTTCATGAACACATAGTCGATCGCGATGATGGCTTCGGTGTCGCTGATGGGTCGGATCTGACCGGTGTAAGACACCGCGCGCCATGAGTCGATGATCTTTGATGTGAACATGTTGTAGACCGAAGGCATGAACATGGGGTAGAGGGCCAGAACGCTGTAATCGTCCTCATCCTCGCCCTTCGACGAAGCGTCGGCCGAGAAATCGGCATAGTCGGTGGCGATGAAGATATAGCGGGCCATCGGGCGCTCCATGGTCATGGATGCATATTCGGTCACGGCCGACTCGTAGGTCGAGCGGACGCTGACGTTAGCGAATCCTTCGAATGCCTCACGGCGGTCGGTGTCGCCGCGATAGGGCTCATTGTAGGTGATGGCGTCAAACTTCTTGATGTCGTAGAACGGAGGCTGCACCTCATCTGACACGAAGTCCTGCCATGCACAGATTTCCCATTCGCCGGGAGGAAGCTGGAGGGTGTAGGTGAAGTCTTTCAGCTCGAGATCGTCAGACACGAATTCAAACTGTTTGTAGACATCTCCGTGAACACCTTCGGGATAGGCGCGGAACACATAGCGAGCGCTCCATTTCACCTCACGGTCGGCAGCGCGGTTGTCATCGCCTCGCGACACTGACATGCGGCGGCTGCGCGAATCATATTCATAGGTGTAGAATGTCCAGGGGAGATCGTGGTGAACGGTGAGGACAACGTCGACTGTCTCACGGTTCTCGGGGAACTCATGGACGCAGCTGCTGAAAGCGAATGCTGCCGAGAGAAGCAGAAGTGAACGGAACAGTTTCATCGGTCACCTCCTTTCTTCTGATTGCGACGGGGAAGGTCGAATGTATAGATAAGTGAGAAGGCTGCGTTGTCGATGCCGTAGAAGGTGCGCTTCACACGGTCAACGAGCATGCCGTTATAATGGTTCATGAACAGGTCGTAGTCAAGATGATAGATGCCGTAGCCAACGCTCACTTCCATCTTCCAGCGGGGGTTGCGCAGGTTGAAGCGCCAGCCGAGGTCAAGGCCTCCGCCGAGGGCGGGCCGGGCGGCATCGTGGTCCTGATAGCGGTAGTCGCCGTTGAAAGCGCAGTTGAAGTAAGCTACGCCCATGTGGGCTCCGATAAACGGACCGACATTGTCGCGGCGGAACCAGTAGCGCATTTCAGGCATGAATGTCAGGGTGCGGAATTTGACACGGTGTGAGAAATAGTTGAACCCTGAGTAGTAGCAGGAGAGGGTGGCGCTCCAGTGGGGCGCGCAGTCGATTTCGAGAGCGGCATTCGTCCAGAGCATCAGCCATGCAGGGAGATTTGTCTTGATGTAGAAATGGCGCATCCAGGTGTCTTCTTCCTCAGGCTCGGCAATCGGCTCAACGATAACGATTTCTTCCTCCTCCTCAACAATCACTACGGGCTCTTCAACCGGCTCGACCACAGTGGGCTCGGTGGCGGTGAATGTCTCGTTAGAGACGTCGTAGGTCAGCGTGCGGCCATCTTCGGTGCATGCTGTTGCCAGAGTGTAGCGGAGCTTGGGGAGAAGCTTGTCGCGCAGGGTGATCCATGTGCGGCCTCCGTTGAGGTGCTTTAGGGCTGCCAGGCGGGCTTCGTGGCTCTTGCCGTTGCGGCAAATTGTGATTACGGCGTTGGCTTCGGCCGATGGAAGCATTTCAGAGGCAAGCTCTTCGAGTCCTTCCCAGTTGTTGCCGATCACGTTCTCGGAGATAAAGTCGGCCGGGATGGATGAGTTGTTGACGATGTAGGAACGGAGCGAGGCCACGCGGCGTGCGGCAAGAAGATCGTTTGATTCGGCGCGTCCGTCGGGCGAGGCACTGCCGATAATCTTGATCGAAGCGAGGTCGTTGGCGCGATATAGCGAGTCGATTTTCAGCACAAACGTGCGCAGCGCAGGGGTTACGGGAAGCGTGGCGCGGTTTATTGTGAAAAATTGAGTATCAGAGTCGACACTTTCGCGGCATTCCGGGTCGGGCGCAGGATTTATTGCCGTGGCTCCGCATATCGATACGGAGGCCGTCAGCAATAGCGCCGGCAGTAATGCGTGGGAAAGGTTGCGCAAATTCATAGTAAGTGGTTGTCTAAGAGTCTCTTGTATACAATAAGGCTAACAATATCGACTTCTCGGTCAATATTATCGTGGCAAAGATAGACAAATCGTTTCGAATATCCAAATAATTTTCTGTTGGCAATTCAAAGATTTTCTGCAATTTCTCAGTTGGGAAACAGTGAGGGAGGGGTGAAGTTGGAGGAATGAGGATTAAATGTTAAATTTGCGTGTTACTAATATTATTTATTGTGTTATGAAGCGCTTGAAATTATTTGCGGCCGCCGCGATATTGCTGATTGTGGCAGCCTGCTCAGGACAGAATGGTTACAATCCCGACAAATGCCTGCAGCTGAAAGAGATGATTGAAAACAACGAAAAACTCTCTGACGGCGACTACACTGCCATGGCCACTCAGCTTTTGGCGATACTCAAGGACATGCAGGCAATGAAAGATGAGGCCGGCGACGACCATGAGGCACTGACCCGGCTTATGAACAAGGAGGAGATGAAAGGGATGCTCGACTATGCGCTGAGCTTCGGTTTTTATCTGCAGTCGCATCAGGCTGAGGTGCCGGCATCGGCCTCGAAGATTCTCGATCAGGCGAAGGCCGACGGGGTGGGATTCTGAAAAGTTGGTTGAGCTATCCCGGAAAACAAAAAGCGGCCCGACGATTGTCGGGCCGCTTCAAACTTCCTCGTTTAGTCGGGGTGACAAGATTCGAACTTGCGACCACACGCCCCCCAGACGCGTACTCTAACCGGGCTGAGCTACACCCCGAGGTTGTTTGGAAAAGCGATGCAAAGGTAGATCTTTATTTTTTACCATGCAAGAGAAACCTGTGTGTTTTAACGAATTTTCACACATGTGCAGGTGTCACTCACCTTTGTCACGGTCGTAGTGAGGCATATCGGCGGGTATAACCATCGAGATTTCAACCAGCCCGCCGATTTCGCCCGCCTCGGTGCGCCATGCTGACTGATAGATCATTTTCTTGCGACCCTTCTTGCTGATGGTGTAGCAATTCTGGCCGCCGGTGGCCAAAAGATGGCGTATGATAGCCGACGACCGCTCGCCGTGACAGTCGAAGAGGCTGCGGCCGATGATCGACCCGTCGGGGCAGAAAGTGTCGCGCGACAGACGGTTCATATAGATGATGCGCGCATCGGCATCGCAGACCGTGACGGCGCAGTTGAGGCCCCAGGCCCAGTCGGGGATCTGTTTTTCGAATTCCATTTGAGGTGTTATGATGATTATTTTTTACAAAAGTAAGGAAAAAATCGCGGTGGCGATGTAACAAACGGTGTATAATCACGTCTAACTAACGAGAAATGCAGCAATCACGGTTCGAAACTCTTGCCTTGAGGTTGCGCCCAGGAATTGTGAGTCAGGTGATGATGCTGACCCGCGATGCCGACCTGGCCGACGATGTGGCGCAGGATACCCTGCTGCGCCTGTGGCAGTTGCGTGACCGTCTTGACGAGTATCGATCGGTTGAAGCGCTGGCGCGGGTAGTGGCCCGCAACCTTGTTCTCGACGAGATGCGGCGCCGCGGAAGGACTGTTACGCTCGACACATTGAGTCAGGAGGACCATGCCGTGGCCGCGCGAGCCGACCGCGACCTGCTCGAGGCCGAAGCGCAGGCGAAGCTTGACCGCGTGATGGCATCGCTTGCGCCGAGCCAGCGGATTGTGCTGAGGATGAGGCACACCGAGGGCATGGAGATGGCCGAGATTGCCCGCATAACCGGCACGACCGAGGCAAATGTGAGAGTGATGCTGAGCCGCGCCAGAGCCAAAGTTAAACAGCAATTTTTAGAACGATGAAACTCAGAGACCGACAATTACAGACAACAATCCAACGCTTCTTCGACGGAGAGACCACCGTCAGGGAGGAGAGGGCCCTCTTCGCGGCTTTTGCTCCGGGAAGGAATGTGCCGGCTGATCTGGAGCAGTATCGGGAAATGATGCAATGGTATGCGACGATGTCAGGCGCTGCGGCCATTCGTGGGAGGAAGCGTCCGCGGTTTGCCGTATGGAGCTCGGCCGCTGCAGCTGTGGCGATGATTGCTGTTGTGGCGGTGAGCTATGTTGGGCGCGCTGCGGCTTTCGACCGCGAGTGTCTGGCCTATGCGGGCAGTTATGTGATTCGCAACGGGGTGAAAGACACCGACATTAAGCGCATTCTTCCCGAAATAAAGAATGTGAACACCATAGTGAGCCGACAGCAGGCAATAGCGGCCGGGAGCGCGGTGACGGCGATGGATGTGACGGAGCCGGTTGTGCTTTCAGGAGTTGATATGGATGATCCCCGGGTCAAGGAGATGATCGAACTGGCGCTGGGCAGTAAATTTTAAGAAATAGGATTATGATGAAATATATATTCGTTACTTTATTGCTTGTCCTGACATCGGTTGCGGCGATGGCTCAGGTGAATATCGAGCGGCAGATAGCCAAGATCGAGAAGAGCAGCTCGACCCAGTATGTGGCCTACTCGGAGGAGCGCGATCCGAATTCTCACAAGATTCTTCGGTCGTCGAAGGTGTTGGTGATCAACAGCCACCAGGCGCAGGCGCTTAAGGAGGCCATACATCGCGACCGGGAGAAATCAGTGGCGTTTGAAATGAATTCAGGCTGCTATAACATTGTGTTCAACAACGATGACTACCAGCATTGCTACACCCTTTATCAGCAGCGCGACGGCACCTGGCTGCTGACGGTTGTGATGACGGTCAAGCGGAAGTCGAAGCGCACTCAGAGGCGCGCATCGAGCTACACGTTCAACAATGCGTCGTTGCTGGACGGTGCGGGCTTTCAGGCTTCGATGGATGATCTCGACCTGAAGCTGAATGAGGCGATGAAAGACCTTGATCAGCAGCTTGAGAACGCCTTGAAGGATCTTGACCGTCAGCTTGAGGACTCATTGAAAGATATCGATGTGAAGCTGATGAGCGCGGAGGTTCAATAATCCGGCGCCTGATCGGGCATAATAAAACTATAGGCGCGGCTCCCTTCCTGACGGGATGCCGCGCCTTAATTCTTCAAGAGACTGAGCGATTACTGGCCCAGATAGGTTTTGAGCAGCTTGCTTTTCTGGCCTTTGAGACGTCTGATGGCTTTCTCCTTGATCTGACGGACGCGCTCGCGCGTAAGATCGAATTTGGCACCGATCTCCTCGAGGGTCATTTCCTGACATCCGATGCCGAAGAACATCTTGAGGATGTCGCGTTCGCGCTCATGGAGCTGGCGGAGCGCACGGTCAACCTCCTTCGAGAGCGACTCCTGAGTGAGAGTTGCGTCGGCCATGGGGGAGTCGTCGTTGGTGAGCACGTCGAGCAGCGAGTTGTCTTCGCCCTCAACAAAGGGGGCATCGACCGAAATGTGGCGGCCTGACACCTTGAGAGTGTCGGCAATCTTGTCGACAGGCACATCGAGCCGCTCGGCGAGTTCTTCGGGCGAGGGGCGACGCTCGTTTTCCTGCTCGAATTTCGAGAGGGCTTTCGAGATCTTGTTGAGCGAGCCAACCTGATTGAGCGGCAGGCGCACAATGCGGCTTTGCTCCGCAAGAGCCTGCAGAATTGACTGGCGTATCCACCAGACGGCGTAGGAGATAAATTTGAAACCGCGGGTTTCGTCAAACTTCTGAGCTGCCTTGATCAGGCCGAGGTTGCCCTCGTTGATAAGGTCGGGGAGCGAAAGTCCCTGATTCTGATATTGTTTTGCAACCGAAACCACGAAGCGG